>CAZZZX010000606.1:0-2325 GCA_964658585.1 uncultured Novosphingobium sp. | reverse complement strand
AGGACGGCGAGCTTCGCCGCCCGCGCCGCGGTCGCCGTCCGCGCCGTCCCGAGGGCGAGGATGCCGGTGACGCGCCGCAGCGGATCGAGATCGATCGCCTCCCCCCCGCCTTCGCGGCGGAGAGCGAGCCGGTGCGTTCGGCCAACGACCAGGGCGATCCCGCTCAGGACGGTTCGCCCGAGACGGCGGAGGACGCACCCAAGCGCCGCCGCACACGCCGCGTTCCCAAGGACGACGGCGACAGCGTCGCCGCCTGACGCGACATCGATGATCTGACCGCAGGGGCGTCGTTCCACACCGGAGCGGCGCCCCGTTTCGTTGGGCGGGCGGCGCGGCGATCAGGGCCGGCGGCGGGGAATCTGTGTGGCCTCGAACCGCTCGCCCGCCTCGGCATCATGGCCGCTGCCCGCCGAGAGGAAGGACAGGCTCATCAGTCCGGTGCCGACCATCACCGTGCAGAACACGCCGATCGCCGCGGCGATCGCCATGTGGAGATGCAACGGCCCCGCCGCCCAGCGCAGCCAGCCGAGCGCGGCCGCGACGCAGGCCAGCGCCAGCGCGGTCATCCACGCCATCACCCGGCGATAGCGTGCCCAGGCATGGCGATTGCGGATCGCGCCGGGCGACGAATCGCGCGGCGCGGGAGAGCGTCGCGTCGGGACCGGATCATGCCTCGGCATGACTTCCCTTTGCGCCTCCATCGTGGGATCATCAAGCCGCCGGCCGAGAGAACTGGCGGGAGGGGCGAGAGGAGACCGACATGACGGTCGCGATGATACTCCAGACCAAGGGCAGCGAGGTCGTCTCGCTGTCGCCGGACGCATCGGTCGGCGAGGCGGTGGCCTTGCTCGCCGGGCGCCGTATCGGCGCGGTGCCCGTGCTCGGCCCCGATGGCGCGGTGCTCGGCATGTTGTCCGAGCGCGACGTGCTCTACGGGCTGGCGCGCGCCGGCGCCGCCTTGCTCGGGACGCGCGTCGCCGACGTGATGACCGCCCCGGTGGTGACGGTGACCAGCGACACGCCGCTGCTCTCCGCGCTCGCGCTGATGACCAAGCGGCGGATCCGCCACCTGCCGGTGGTCGACGACGGCACGCTCGTCGGGCTGGTGTCGATCGGGGATCTGGTCAAGCTGCGGATCGACCGGATCGAGGCCGAGGCCGAGGCGATGCGGGATTATATCTCCGGGCGCTGATCCGCCGACCGGCCGCGGATCATCGCGATCGCGCGGAGCAGCAGCGGGCGCGCGACCGCCAGCACGAGGAGCCCGTAGAGCAGCACGCCCGTCGGCACGAGCAGTGCGAGCCGTGCCGGTGCCGCCATGCCGCGGGGCAGTTCATGGTCGAGCGTGGCGACCGCCAGTCCCATCGCCGCCGCGGCGGCGACGGGAGGCAGCACCGCGCGCGCGAGATCGCGCCAGGCCAGCCCGATCACCGGCAGCGACAGCGTGCTCGACACGATCAGCAGCAGCGGCATCGCCGCCAGCCACGCTGCCGCCATGCCGATCGCGCCGTGGCGCACGCCGATCAGGAAGGCGATCGTCAGCAGCACCGCGCCCGCGCCGGTCGACTTGACCGAGACGGCCGGGCGGCCGAGCGCATTGGTCGCCGCCGGGTAGAGGATGTGGAGCGTGACGAACGGCATCGCGATCGCCAGCAGCCGGACGATCGGCGCGGCGTCGCGCCACTGGTCGCCCATCACGGTGGTGACGAGCGGGCCCGCGGTCGCGGCGAGCCCGGCGTAGAACGGCATCGCGGCGAGCATGATGACGCCCGCGGCACCCGCGAAGCCGCGCGCCACCGCGGCGCGATCCGTCTGCATCCGCGCATAGGCCGGGAAGGCGACGTCGTTGAGCGCGGGAACGAACTTGTTGACCAGGATCTGGGTGAGGAACAGCCCTTCCGAATAGAGGCCGAGCAGATGCGCGTCGAGCCGGCGGCCGGCGATGAAGATGTCGACCTGGTTCTGGAGGAACCACAGCACCTCGCCGATCAGCACCGTGCCGCCATAGCCGAGCAGCGCGCCGGCGCCCGCCACTCCGAAGCGCGGCCACACCCACCAGCGCCCGAAAGCGCCGAGCATCAGCGCCTTGGTGGTGAACAGCGCGATCGGCGCGATCACCAGCGTCCACACGCCGAACCCGGCAAGCGCGCAGAGCGGGCCGACGATCGCGCCGACCACCGCGCTGAGGAAATTGGCACGGCCCTGGGTGCGGAAATCGATCCCGCGCGCGAGCAGCGCCTGGGGCATGATGATGAACGGCGTGGTGAGGTGGATCAGGCACTGGACCTGCAGGATGCCGACCAGCCGCGGCTGGTGGAAATAGGC
>CAZZZX010000605.1:0-2329 GCA_964658585.1 uncultured Novosphingobium sp. | reverse complement strand
CGCCGCCGGGACAGGGTGATCCACACGCGCGCCGAGTTCCGCCGACGGGCGCCGAGACGGCGGGCGGGTGGAGATCGGCGAGCCGAAACACGCGAACCGCGCACGATCGTCGGATCGATCTGCATCGGCGAGGGGCCCGAGGCATCGGACATACGGGGGGCGCCGGCGACCTACGTCAGGTAGCTGTGGACGATCCCGACCAGTTCTTCGGCCGCCTTCGTCCGCGGGTCGTCCGAAGGCGCGGCGGGATCGACCATGTGTTCGAGGATATGGTCTTCGATCACCTCCGCGATGAAGCCATCCATCGCGCCGCGGCACGCGGTCGCCTGTTGCAGCACGCGGGCGCACTCGACATCGTCCTCGATTGCGCGCTCGATGGCGTCGAGCTGGCCGCGCAGTCGCTTGATCCGATTGAGCAGCTTCTTCTTCTCGGCGGCGACGTGCCCCATCGGCGTTCCTTATGTGACTTGCATAATACCCATGGGGGGTATAGTGCGCCGCAACGAAGTCGGACAGCGAGAGTCGCCGCCAGCGGCTCTTGCCGTCCACGGCGTACGGTAAATCGAAACGGTTCCACCCGGGCCGCGCGCCCAATCTCATGGCTTGCCCATGGGGTACGGGGAGCTGCGCTCTGGGTTTTCACCGACGATGGTCCGATCCGTCCGAACTTTAGACGCGAGCCGCACGGTGTCACAAGCCCATGCAGACGATCATAGCCACGACCTTCCGCACGATCATCGTGCCGGGCGGGATCGGATGCGATCGTCATCTCGTCCGGGCCTGCGGCTGCGCAGCCACCATCGTGCTGATGCTACCCGGCACCGATGCGTGTCACGCAGACGTCACACGAACCATGCCAAGCGACGATCGTCGACGGCCTTCGCCGGCCTTTACGGGGGACTGATCGCGGTCTCGCCCTGGCGGCCGACGGTGGCGTTGCCGGGGTGAGAGATGAGAGATCTAGGCTTTTCCGCGAGCGCGATCCGCCCCTTCTCGCGCATCCTGCGCGTGACGCCGCCCAACCGGGCGGACCTGATCGCCTTCGTCCTGCTGGCGGGCGCGGCCGTGCTGATCGTCCGCGGCGCGGTCGGCGTGGCGGAGCCGTTGTCGCGGCTGTCGCTCACGCCGGTCGCGCTCGATCCGTGGAACCTGCCCTGGTATGCGCTGCGCACCACGCTCAGGATGTTCGCGGCGCTGTTCGCCTCGCTGGTCTTCACTCTGATCGTCGCGACAGCGGCGGCGCGCAGCAAGCGCGCCGAGCAGATCATCGTGCCCGCGCTCGACATCCTGCAATCGGTGCCGATCCTCGGCTTCCTCACCTTCACCGTCACCTTCTTCATGCGCCTCTTTCCCGGGCAGCAGCTCGGTGTCGAATGCGCGGCGGTGTTCGCGATCTTCACCAGCCAGGCGTGGAACATGGCATTCAGCTTCTACCAGTCGCTGCGCTCGGTGCCGTCCGATCTCGAAGAGGTCTCGCGCGGCTTCGGCCTGTCGCCGATGCGCCGCTTCCTCCGGCTCGAGCTGCCCTTCGCGATCCCCGGTCTCGTCTGGAACGCGATGATGTCGATGTCCGGCGGGTGGTTCTTCGTCGTCGCGTCGGAAGCGATCACGGTCGGCAACACGAGCGTTGCGCTGCCCGGCATCGGATCCTGGCTGGCGGTGGCGATCGAGAAGCAGGATGCGCGCGCAGTGGCCTGGGCGGTCGGCGCCATGGCGGTGCTGATCCTGCTCTACGACCAGCTCTTCTTCCGGCCGATCGTCGCCTGGGCGGACCGCTATCGCTTCGAGCAGACCGCGAGCAGCGAACAGCCCGGGTCCTGGGCCTATGACCTGTTTCGTCGCACCAGGCTGCTCAAGGTCCTGATGGCGCCCCTGCTCGGTTTCGGGCGCGTGCTGATGATGCTCGATCATGGATCCGGCCCAAAGCCGGCCAGGGTGTCGGGCAGGAGCGGCCCGATCGGCGACATCGCGTGGAAGGCGCTGGTCGGGATGCTGCTGGTCGCGGCGATATGGCTGATCGCCGACTATGTCGGCCGCACACTGAGCTGGAGCGACGCGCTGACCGCTATCGGCTATGCCTGCCTGACGTTGCTCCGCGTGATCGTCCTGATCGCGGTCGCCAGCGTGATCTGGGTACCGATCGGTGTCTGGATCGGGCTGCGTCCGCGCTGGGCGGAGCGACTACAGCCGGTGGCGCAGTTCCTCGCGGCTTTCCCCGCCAATGTGCTCTTCCCGTTCGCCGTTCTGGCGATCGTCCGCTGGCACCTCAGCCCCGGCATCTGGCTGTCGCCGCTGATGGTGCTCGGCACCCAATGGTACATCCTGTTCA
>CAZZZX010000604.1:0-2331 GCA_964658585.1 uncultured Novosphingobium sp. | reverse complement strand
GGACTGTCCGACGCGTTGATCCGGATCGTCGCGATCCGCTCGCCGAACCCCTCGCCGATCGCCGCGACCGCTGCCGCCCGCGCGGACTCCTTGTCGACCGCAGGCACCGCATCCTCGAGATCGAGGATCACCATGTCGGCGGGCAGCGTACGCGCCTTGGCCAGCGCGCGCGCGTTCGACGCGGGCAGATAGAGCGCGCTGCGCGGTGCGAGCGGAGCAAGTGGCTGGCGCGTTGCGTCGATCATTCCGTTTCCCTCATCGCGGCGAGCGGCCCGTGATAGCCCCCCACGCGCGCTTGCGCGATCTTCCGACGCTAGTCGATCAGCCTGGCGCGCCGTTCGGCGTGCCGGCGATACAATACGGTCCACAGCGCCAGCCCGCCCATCGTCGCATAGCCGAGAATCGGCCCCGCGATCAGATAGTCGCGGATCGACAGCGTGAAGACGAGCACGCAGGCCAACGCCGCCGATGCGATCAGCCCGAACCCCCAGACCAGCGTCATCAGCATCATCACGCGCCGGAAACCCGCACGCTCGCGCTTGGCGGCGAAGGCTTCGGCCTCGTCCTTCGACTTGCGCGCGAGCCCGGCCATGGCGAGCATGTAGATCAGCGGCCGGCCGATCGCGGCGGAGCCGAGAAACACCAGCCCGATCAGCGCGGAGACCAGATTCTCGCGCAGCTGGAGAAAACGCGCCGAGCCGCCGCCGACGAAGGCGAGCAGCGACAGCACGATCCCGGCCAGCACCAGCAGCGACAGCGCATCGATGCGGCGATGCCGCGCGAACTCGGCGAGGCTCCACAGGATCGGCGGCGCGGAGGAGGCGAGCAGCCCCCCGACATCGCCCCAATGGGGCTGCGCATAGTTGAACACGACCAGCGGCGCCGCGAAATTCACCGCCAGTTCCAGCCCCGTCCGCCAGCCGTTGCGGCGCAGCCACGCGGTCACGTCGTCGATCATCGCACGCTTCTCCCCGGATAACGCCCCGCTCCGCGCGGCCGCGCTCATCGTGCTGCTTCCGATGCGAACCAGTTGCCGTGGAAGCCCGGCGAAATACGATGCGGGATATGGACGCTGGCCACCGGCGCCTCCTCGAAATGCCCGGCATCGAGGATGACGAGATCGGTCGTGTCGGTCCGCCGGTCGATCACCAGACCGATCAGCCACCCCTCCCCCTCGGCGCCGTCGGCGCTCCTGGGTACGAAGACGAACTCGCCGGGATGGCGTCCCGCGCCGAAATCGTGCGTCTGCCGGGTGTCGTCGCGAAGATCGTGCCGATAGAGCATCGTGTTGCCGACGAAGCGCGCCTCGGGCGTGGTCGGCAGCGCCAGCGTGTAGACATGGCGATATGCGCGCCCGAAATGCCGTTCGTCGATGCGCGGGAACTCCTGCGGCGCGGCGTCGATCGTCCGGATCGTGACCGATCGGGTCGCCGGATCGACCGTCCAGCGCTCGAGCCCGCGCGACGGCGCGTCGGGACCGCCGGGCGTCCCCGCGAACATCGTATCGTAGCCGCAGACGTCCAGCGCCACGCGCCCGTCCGGCATGTCGTAGGCATTGGCGACGTGGAAGGCGAAGCCCGGCGCCATCGCGCACCAGACGATGTCGTCGGCGG
The DNA here is from genome assembly GCA_964658585.1 of uncultured Novosphingobium sp. Taxonomy (GTDB): domain Bacteria; phylum Pseudomonadota; class Alphaproteobacteria; order Sphingomonadales; family Sphingomonadaceae; genus Solisphingomonas. Next base: position 718 of record CAZZZX010000604.1, on the reverse strand, counting down.
TTCCGTCGCGCGGCATCAGCCCGATCCGCGCGGGGCGACGCTCGTTCCAGCGATACGGGAAGCCATGCCCCGCGAGCAGCGTCCGCATCGAGAAGGTGACCGGCAGATCGAGGATCACCACGTAACGCTCCGTGATCGCGCAATCGTGGATCATCGGGCCGTGCTTCACCGCGATCGGCTGCTCGCGGGCCACCCTGCCCTGCGCGTCGATGACGACATGGCGGATCGTGCCGGGATCCTGGCCCTCGTAGCAGATCGCGTGATGCTCGCCGGTCACGGGATCGCGATGCGGATGCGCGGAGAACGAGCCCTGCAGCGTCCCCTCGAACGGATTGTAGCGCTGCGTGTCGAGCGTCTCGGACAGCTCGACCGGGTAGCTGCCCGCCTCGACCATCGCGAAGGTGCGCCCGGCGATGTCGAGCACGTTGGTGTTGACGGTATCGAAGCCGCCATGGCGCGGACCCGGCGCGGCCGCCTCGCCGAGCGCCTCGGCGATACGCGACCGCGCGGCCGTCCGCGATGGCGAGGCTGTGGACCATGCCGTCGCCGATGAACCAATGATAGGAGGCCGGATCCGGCGCCACCGGATTGGGGCCGATCCGCATATAGCGCCCGGCGAGCGACGCCGGGATCGTACCGGTGACGGCGAGGTCGGTGATCTCGACCTCGCGCGTCATCGGCGTATGCAGGCCGGTCAGGAACGGATGCGCCCCGGTCA
>CAZZZX010000603.1:0-2332 GCA_964658585.1 uncultured Novosphingobium sp. | reverse complement strand
CGTCGTCAGCCGCGCGGTCGCCCGCGTCGATGGCTGCCCGGACTGGTCGCGCGGCAACTATTCGGGCTTCGACAACGCCACCGCGTCCAATTTCGGGTGCTCGACGGCCGAGAACCTCGCCGCGATGATCGCCAATCCCCAGGATCTGGTCGAGGGCGCGCGCGCCGCGCCGGGCAGCGACGCACGGATCACCGTCAAGGCGATCGACGCGTGGCGCGACGCGGACTCGACCGGCAAGGGCGGCCTCACCAAGGTCAGCACCAAGAGCGGGAGCAACTGACATGAACGCGCCGTTCCACCCCCGCGCCGCGGGTCTGCGCGATCCGTTCGCCGCCTTCGCCTGCGACGAGGCGACCGCCGAGCTGCTCCGCGCGGTCACCATCGAGATGGGCTGGCAGCCCGAGAAGGTGAACAAGGGCGGCCTGCGCAACGCGGTGCAGACGCTCGCGGTCTCCGCCAGCCCGACCATCCTGTTCGTCGATCTCGCCGAGAGCGGCGATCCGCTCAACGACATCAACTCGCTCGCCGAGGTGTGCGAGCCGGGCACGGTGGTGATCGCCGCGGGCCAGGTCAACGATGTGCGGCTCTACCGCGATCTCGTCGCGTCGGGCATTCAGGATTATCTGCTCAAGCCGTTCTCGACCGACCAGCTGCGCGAGGCGCTGGCGCACGCGCAGCTCACGCTCGCCGGGCCGCGCGTCGCGGAGCATGACGCCGACCGGCCGCACGCGATGACCGCGGTGATCGGCGTGCGCGGCGGCGTCGGCACCTCGATGGTCGCGACCTCGCTCGGCTGGCTGCTCGCCGAGAGCGAGGGGCGCTCGACCGCGCTGCTCGATCTCGACGTGCATTTCGGCACCGCGGCGCTGTCGTTCGACGTCGAGCCCGGCCGCGGCCTGACCGACGCGATCGAGAATCCGAGCCGCATCGACGGCCTGTTCATCGAGCGCGCGATGGTCAAGGCGACGAGCAAGCTCTCGGTGCTCAGCGCCGAGGCGCCGCTCAACCAGCCGCTGATGACCGACGGCTCCGCCTTCTACCAGCTCCAGGAGGAACTGCGCGGCGCCTTCGAGATGACCGTGCTCGATCTGCCCCGGCACATGCTGATCCAGCACCCGCACCTGCTCCACGACTGCCAGTCGATCGTGCTCGTCGTCGAGCTGACGCTGGCCGCGGCGCGCGACACGATCCGGATGCTGTCCTGGCTCAAGGCCAACATTCCGGGCGCGCAGGTCAGCGTGGTCGCCAACGGCGTCATCACCGGTGCCGCCGCCGAGATCTCGCGCAAGGAGTTCGAGGCGTCGATCGAGCACAGGATCGATCTCGCCATCCCGTTCGACGCCAAGCTGATCGCGCAGGCGGCCAAGCTCGGCAAGCCGGTCGCCGAGGTCGGCAAGACCGGCAAGACCAGCGCGCCGATGATCGAGCTCGCCCACCTCGTCGCCACCGCCGCGGACGGCGCCGAGGCCAAGAGCGACGTCGCGTCCAGATCGCTGCTCGCCAAGTTCGGCGACCTCAAGGGGCTGATGCCCAAGCGCAAGGCGAAGGCCTGATCCGAACCCGGCGGCCGCCCCCGCCGGACCACGGATCGGGCCAGTTGATGAAGGCGACCCGCCAATGATGCCGACCCTGCTCCTGCCCCTCGGTGCGATGGCCTCGCTGCTGCTGATCGCGTTCGCGTTCATGGGGCCGTCGACAAGCAAGGCGCGGTCGCGGCGCGTCGAGAGCATCCGGGCACGCCACGGCACCGGCGCCGATGCCATCGTCCAGGCGCAGCTGCGTCGCATCCAGACCCATCAGGCGACCCGGCTCGACGGCTATGTCGTGCGGCTGCTGCCCAATCCCGAGCGCCTGCGCCACCGGCTGGTGATGACCGGCAAGACCTGGACGCTGGGCCGCTACGGAATGGTCTGTGCGGGGCTGACGGTGGTCGTCGGCGGTCTGTTGTTCGCGCGCGGCGCACCCGTGCTGCTCGCGGTCTTCGGCGGCCTCGCGGTCGGTCTCGGCCTGCCCCACAAGGCGGTGAGTTTTCTCATCAAGCGCCGCGTCAACAAGTTCACCACGCGCTTCCCCGATGCGATCGAGCTGCTCGTGCGCGGCCTGCGCTCGGGCCTGCCGATCACCGAGACGCTGGGCGTCGTCGGCAAGGAAGTGCCCGGCCCGGTCGGCGTCGAGTTCAGCCTGGTCGGCGATCGCATCAAGATCGGCCGCACCATGGAGGCCGCGCTCCAGGAAACCGCGGACCGGCTCGGCACGCCCGAGTTCCAGTTCTTCGTCATCACGCTGGCGATCCAGCGCGAGACCGGCGGCAACCTCGCCGAGACGCTCGCCA
>CAZZZX010000602.1:0-2337 GCA_964658585.1 uncultured Novosphingobium sp. | reverse complement strand
GGTGATGGCCGACGACGCCCGCGACATCCACCACCGCCTGACCGCGGCGGGCGGCGATGCGCGGCTGGTGATCGTCGGCGAGGGCCCGGATCGCGCCGCGATCGAAGCGACCGCGCGCGAGGCGGGCGTCGCGGGCCGTGTCGTGATGCCCGGCTATGTCGCCGATCCGGGCCGCTATGTCGGCCATTTCGACATCTTCGCGCTGTCGTCGGACAGCGAGCAGTTCCCGATCAGCCTGGTCGAGGCGATGGCCGCCGGCCTGCCTGTCGTGTCGACTGCGGTCGGCGACGTGTGCGACATGATCGCGCCCGAGAACCGGCGCCTCGTCGTCGACACCGCCGACGAGGCGGGCCTCGCCGCCGCGCTCGGCCGGCTGCTCGCCAGCCGCGACCTGCGCCATCGGCTCGGCGCCGCCAACCGCGCGGTCGCCTGGGCATGCTACGGCGAAGACGACATGATTGCCGCCTATCGGACGCTTTACGAGGAGGCGATGCGGCGCCCGTCTTCCCTCGGCGCCCATAGCACCTAAGTTAGCCGCGCATCGTCGCGGGCTTTCTGCTAGGGCCGCGTCGGGTGCGGTGCGCCGTGGTGGAGAATTGTGTGTTCAAAGGTCTGCAACCGATCCTCTATGGCGGCCGCGAAGTGTGGCCGCTGGTCGAGGGCGGGAAGGGCGTTTCCGCCACCAATCATCGCAGTTCGGGCGCGTGGGCGGCGGCCGGCGGGATCGGCACGGTCTCCGCGGTCAATGCCGACAGCTACGATCCCGACGGCCGGATCGTGCCCCAGGTCTATCGCGCGCTGACCCGGCGGGAACGGCATGAGGAGCTGATCCAGTACGCGATCGACGGCGCGGTCGAGCAGGTGCGTCGCGCATGGGAGATCGCCGGCGGCAAGGGCGCGATCAATATCAACGTGCTGTGGGAGATGGGCGGCGCGCAGCGCGTGCTCCATGGCGTGCTGGAACGGACCAGGGGGCTGGTCTCGGGCGTCACCTGCGGTGCGGGTATGCCCTACAAGCTCAGCGAGATCGCGGCCTCCTACAACGTCTCCTACCTGCCGATCGTCAGTTCGGGCCGCGCCTTCCGCGCCTTGTGGAAGCGCGCCTACAGCAAGGCCGCCGAATGGCTCGCCGCGGTGGTCTACGAGGATCCGTGGAAGGCGGGCGGACATAACGGCCTGTCCAACGCCGAGGATCCGCTCGTCGCCGAGGATCCCTATCCGCGCGTCAAGGCGCTGCGCGAGACGATGCGCGAGGGCGGCATCCCCGACGAGACGCCGATCGTGATGGCGGGCAATGTCTGGTTCCTGCGCGAATGGAACGACTGGATCGACAATCCCGAGCTTGGCCGCATCGCCTTCCAGTTCGGCACCCGCCCGCTGCTCACCCAGGAAAGCCCGATCCCGGAGGCATGGAAGCAGCGGCTGATGACGCTGGCGGAAGGTGACGTGCTGCTCCACCGCTTCTCGCCGACCGGCTTCTATTCGAGCGCGGTGCGCAACCCGTTCCTGCGCAATCTCGAGGCGCGGTCCGAGCGACAGGTGCCGTTCTCGACCCAGGCCGCGGGCGACCACCAGTTCCAGCTCGACGTCGGCGTCAAGGGCAAGAGCTTCTGGGTGACACTGGGCGACCTGCAGCGGGCGCGCGGCTGGTACGGTCTGGGCTTCACCGTCGCGCTCAAGACGCCGGACAACACGCTGGTCTTCGTAACGCCCGAGGAGATGAAGGTCGTCCGCAAGGACCAGGCCGATTGCATGGGCTGTCTCAGCCAGTGCGGCTTCTCGTCATGGGCGGACAACGAGACCAATTCGACCGGCCGGCTCGCCGATCCGCGCAGCTTCTGCATTCAGAAGACGCTGCAGGAGATCGCGCACGGCGGCGATGTCGAGCAGAACCTGATGTTCGCCGGCCACGCCGCCTATCGCTTCCAGCAGGATCCGTTCTATTCCAACGGTTTCGTACCGAGCGTGAAGCAGCTGGTCGACCGGATCCTGAGCGGCGATTGAGATCCGCCATCGCATCGATGCCGGATCGGCACGGATGACAAAACAGTCATCCCGCCATCACGCCTACGCAAATGCGGGGCGATGATGACATGAGGGATGCGTTTGCAGCCTTTCATGCACAGATCGGGCACGGCCGCCGCGCTTGGCGTCGTAGAGCGCGACATCGGCGGCGCGGACGAGACCGCCGTCCGCGTGTCCGCCGAGAGCTGGGTCGCAGCATCGGGCGCGACCGGGTCGCACGAGGAACGTACAAAGGCCCACGGCGCTCTACACTGAGCCGCACTCGCGGGGCTATAGCTCAGTTGGGAGAGCGCCTGGATCGCACCCAGGAGG
>CAZZZX010000601.1:0-2355 GCA_964658585.1 uncultured Novosphingobium sp. | reverse complement strand
TTTCCGATGTAACCGTGCCAATGTAAGTCTACTCTTAGGAAGAAACTACTACGCTCGATTGTTCACACGTAGAAGCTTAATTTCATACATATAACAGCGCAGCTACTTGGTAGGCAGGCAACGCGACATGTTCAGCATGCAAGCCGGCCTGCCAATCATTGGGAATACCTCGAGTTACCCCCCAGCTAGTTCGGAAAACGGCATGCATGGCAGCCATGCTCGCGCTCGGCCGGATGATCGCGGTGACCGACCTCGCCGACGATATGCCCGGCGATCCTGCCGCCGAACCGCCAGCCCGCCCGTTCGGCCGATCGGCAGGCGAAGTCGTAGAGCGCGGCGCCGGTGATGTCCGGATCGGCCGCGATCGTCGCCTGCAGCGCTGCGAACTGGCGCGGCAGTTCCGCGCACAGCGCGCGTTTGGCGGGATCCTCGCCGATCGCATAGCTGCGCCCGACATCGGCCTCCCAGTCCGCGACGACCGGGCCGAGATCGACGAAGACCATGTCGTCCTCCGCGACGATGCGCTCGGGCAGGATGTCGGCGGCGGTGCCGAGCGTATTGAGGCCGGCGCGCACCAGCCGGCCGTGCCAGTGCCGCTCGACACCGAACTCGTCCAGCGCGAGCGCGCAGATGTCGTCCTCGATCGCGCGTTCGCCGCGCCCCGGCGCGATCAGGCCGAGTGCCTCGATGCGATCGAGCAGCGCGAGCGCGCGTCCTTCGGCGGCGAACAGCGCTTCGCTCCGGGCATCGTCGGGGAGGATGGCGGCCGCGGGCATCAGTCCTGGTCGTTGCCGGCGCCGGTCGCGGGCTGGCTGTCGCCCGCGTCCTCGTCGCCACGATTGGCGCGTGCGGTCATGCCGGTCGCATCGGCATCCTCCTGCACCTGCTGGTCGGGCGAGAGTTCGGGCGCGGGCTTCGGCTTGGGCGTCGCCTCGGGCTTGGGCAGCTCGACCACCTGCGGCGGCGGCGCGGGCGGTGCGACCGGTTCGGGCGCGGTCATCGCGTCGTTCTCGGCGGGCGGGGGCGGGGGCGCGGACCGGTCGCACGCCGCGAGCAGCAGCGCGGTACCGAGGCCGGCGAGCAGCGAAGGCCGGATGCGCATGATGATCTCCCTCATTGCAGCGCGACCTGCTGCTTGGCCCGGTTGGCGCTCGTCTTGAGCCGGTCGGCGAGTGCCGCGTCCCAGCCATAGGGATCGTCGAGGAAGCTGACCTTGCCGTCCGCGCTGGCATAGGCGGTCCAGTAGAACAGGAACACCGCGATCGGCTGGGGCAGTTGCGCACGCACCGTGTCGCCCTTGGCGAGCGCGGCGTCGATCGCGTCGGGCGTCCAGTCGGGCGCGTCCTGCAGCGCGAGCTTGGCGAGAGCGACCGGATGCGCGAGCCGCACGCAGCCATGGCTCGACAGCCGGCTGTAGCGGCCGAACGTCCCCTGCGTGGGGGTGTCGTGGAGATAGACGCCATAGGGATTGGCGAAATCGAACTTGACCTTGCCGAGCGCGCTCTTGGGCCCCGCCTTCTGCTGGAGCCGCGAACCGCCGTCACCGGTGTCGATCACCTTGAAGCCGTGCGCGGCGAGATAGCCCTTGTGCGCGCGCTCCTTTGGCCACAGCTCCTTGGTGGCGATCGACGACGGCACGTTCCACGGCGGATTGAGCACGATGCTCTGGATCTGCGAGGAGAGCATCGGGGTTTCGTCCCCCGGCCGTCCGGTGACCGCGCGCATCGAGGTGACCGGCTTGTCGGCATCGAACATGGTCAGCACCGCGGCGGCGATGTTGACCTGGACGCGATGCTCGGGGAGTTCGGCGGGCAGCCAGCGCCAGCGTTCCATATTGGCCTCGATCTGGCGCACCCGCTCGTGCGCGCCGACATTGAGTGCGGCGACGGTCGCCGCGCCGAGCGTGCCCGTCGGCTCGAGCCCGTAGCGGCGCTGCGCGCGCTGGATCGCGGCGGCGAGATCGCCCGCGGATGTGCCGTCGTCCGCCAGCGTCTTGTCCTCGATCGCGAGCCGGCGGCGCAGCGTCGCGGCGTCGCTACCGACCGCGACCTGCGGCCAGCCGCCGGCGCGATCGATCGCGCGATAGCTGGCGAGCGCGGCCTTGAGCGTGTCGTAGCCGGCATAGGGCGGCGGCAGCGCCGCGATCCAGGCCGACAGCCGATCCGCCTGCACCGCGGCGTTGAAGCCCGGCCAGGGATCGTAGGCGGCCGGCCGCAGTCCCCAATCGGTGAGGAAGTCGGACGGTGCGAGCCGGCCATGGTGGAGCGCCTGCGCGTAATCCATCGCCGCCTCGACCAGCGCGGTGGTGTCGTCGCCCGTCGGCGCGGCGCTGGTGCCGTCGGACGGCGCGATGCC
>CAZZZX010000600.1:0-2356 GCA_964658585.1 uncultured Novosphingobium sp. | reverse complement strand
CCCGTCACCCCCCACAGCAACAAGATCGTCGTGCCGGTCATCACCGCCTCGATCGGGCAGAGCTCCTACAAACCGGGCGACACGATGACGATCACCGTCACCGAGAACATCTGGGCCAAGCGGACCTTCTCGGTGTCCGACACCAACGGAACGGTCTGGACGCAGCGCACCGACGACAACAAGTCGGTGACGTTCACCGCCACCGCGCCGAGCCGCAGCGGCGTCGCCGTGGTCACCATGACCCGCACCTTCGACCGGGCCACCGCCAGCGCCGCGGCCGGCTACACCGTGGCCGCATCGACGCGCAGTTTCGAGGCGTTGCTCGGACGCATCGCCGAAACAGGATCACCGCGGCCTTAAGACTAAAATCACCCGATCGTGCGAAGCCCGCAACGACCGACGATCACCGGGATTGCCCAGCTCATGCCTTCCTGCCCTCCGTCCTCTCTGCGCATCGCGTTCGGCGTGTCGGCCGCCGCCGCCCTGCTCGCCGGCTGCGCCCCCAAGCTGCCCTATGCGCCCGCGGACCGGATCGAGACCTCGGCGGTGTCGCTCGACCTCGCGCGCCGGGTCGATACCGCGGTCCGCGACCGGCTGGCCTATGACGGCGATTTCCATCCCAACGACCTGATCCGGCTGAGCTTCCCCTATTTCCCGACGATGACCGGCGACCAGCGCGTCCAGATGACCGGGGAGATCAGCCCGCCGCTGCTCGCACCGATCCAGACCCGCGGACTGACCGTCGCCGCGCTCCAGCAGCAGCTCGTCGATCTCTACAAGGCCAAGCTCGAGGATCCCGTCGTCTCGGTCTCGGTGCTCGAATACAACCGCCCGCCGCCGCCGCCCGAGGTGTTCGTGATGGGCGAGGTGACACGCCCCGGCGCCTATCCCTATCGCGACGGGACGACGCCGTTCGAGGCGCTGGGCCGCGCCGGCGGCGGCGATCCCGAGGCCGATCTCTCTCGCGTCGTCATGCTGACTCCCGAGGGCGATCACATGACCGGGCGGATGCTCGATCTGCGCGCGGTGCTGGCGGGCAAGACCACGACGCTCGACTATCTCAAGCCGTTCAGCGTCCTGCTCGTGCCGCCGACCTATCTCGCGCGGACCGCGGACCGCTCGCGCCAGATGCGTGCCGTCATCGGCTTCAACGGCCTGACGCTCGGGTCGTCGGTCTCGGTGGTGTCGCCATGACCACGCTTCCCGTCGGCCGCTACTATCTCGGGCTGGTCGCTGCACGGTGGAAGCCGGTGCTGGCGATCGTCGCCGGCTTCACGCTGGCGGCGTGGCTCGGCACGATCCTGCTGCTCGACCAGTTCCCCAAGTTCGAGGGTGCGGCCAAGCTCAACATCGTGCCGACCAGCGAGGAGCTCGGCTATGCCAGCCGCTTCGTCCGCGGCTCGACCTTCGACGGCGGCAGCGTGCTGCTCCAGACCTACGGCGAATATGCCCACACGCGACCGATCGTCGCGCCGATCGTCGATCGCTACATCGCGCTGTCCGCCAAGGCGGCGGGCGAGAGCGTCGCGCAATGGTCGGCGGAACATGCCGTCCCCTCTATCTTCGCGCCGGGGCCGTGGATCTCGCTGCTCCAGTACGGCCCGACCCCGCCGCGTCCGCCGCGCGACGTACTGGTCGACAAGCTCGTCCAGAACACCACGCTGGCGACGATCGAGGGCACCTATCTTCTCCAGCTCACCGTCGACTGGAGCGATCCGGAGTCCGCCGCGTGGCTGACCAACGCGCTGTCCGACTCGATCGTCGAGCAGGCGGGCTACATGTCGCACGAGACCGGATCGCAGATCGCGGGCGGCCTGACCGCACGGCTCGCCGCGACCCAGGCGCAGCTCGACGCCAAGCTGCGCCAGTCGCGCACGTTGAAGGACCAGCTCGGCGTCGTCGACATCGACAAGCAGAAACAGTCGCTGCTCGAGGAGCGGCTCGCCGAGCAGGCGCAGCTGACCACCGACAGGTCCGACCTCGAGGCGTCGCGCGCGCGCGTCGCCGATCTCGAATCGCGTTCGCACGGCAAACTCTCGCCCGCGCAGCAACTGGTCGCGACCTCGCTCGCCACCGAGGCGCCGCGGCTCGACGGGCTCAGGCGCGGCGTACCGATCCGCGAGGCACGGATCGCGGCGATCGGCGCGCAGATCGATGCGCTCGGCGCCAAGGAACAGGCGGTCAAGCAGCTCGACGATCAGATCGACATCCTCCAGACCGAGGTCAAGTCGCTCGACGAGCGGGTCAGCTTCAGCGAGACCGAGAACCTGGCGAACGCACCGCGGATCAAGCTGATCGAGCGCGCGGTGCCGCCGCCGGTGCGCACCAGCCCAAAGGCGCTGTTCAACACCGTGCT
>CAZZZX010000599.1:0-2357 GCA_964658585.1 uncultured Novosphingobium sp. | reverse complement strand
GTGTCACCGATGTTGATGACCTCGCTCGGGTGGTTGACGCGCTTGTAGCTCATGTCGGTGACATGGAGCAGGCCGTCGATCCCGCCGAGATCGACGAAGGCGCCGTAATCGGTGATGTTCTTGACGATGCCGTCGATCACCTGGCCCTCGGCGAGCGACTGGATCAGGCCGGTGCGCTGCTCGGCGCGGGTCTCTTCGAGCACGGCGCGGCGCGACACCACGATGTTGCCGCGGCGACGATCCATCTTGAGGATCTGGAACGGCTGGGGAAGATCCATCAGCGGCGTGACATCGCGGACCGGACGGATGTCGACCTGGCTGCCCGGCAGGAACGCGACGGCGCCGTTGAGGTCGACGGTGAAGCCGCCCTTGACGCGACCGAAGATCACGCCCTCGACACGCGCCGAATTGGCGAATTCGCCCTCCAGCTTGTCCCACGCGGCCTCGCGGCGCGCACGGTCGCGGCTGAGCATCGCCTCGCCATGGATGTTCTCGACGCGGTCGACATAGACCTCGACCTCGTCGCCGATGGCGAGCTCGGGCTTCTGGCCGGGCACGGTGGCGAATTCGCGGAGCGGCACGCGGCCTTCGGACTTCAGACCGACGTCGATGACCACCAGGTCGTTCTCGATGCCGGTGACCGTGCCCTTGACGACGCGGCCCTCGAAGCTGTCCGCATTGCCGAGGGTCTGATCGAGGAGCGCCGCGAAATCGTCGCGAGTGGGTTGCGCCGCAGTGGCCATAAAGAGGGTCGTTCCTATTCGTTCGTCGTTTCCGGCCATCCGGTTTTTCCGGAGGTCTTTGGCCGAAACTGCCGCGCGGACCGGATGCCCATCGCGGCGTCCGTCGACTGGCTGCACGCGGTGGCGGATCGATGGACCTCGTCCATGCGAAAATGGCGCGTGCGGCACGGCCTCACGACCGCGCCTGACGCGCCTGCCTCCGCGGGCGACACCCGCCGGACGACTCGTCTGTAGTCGAGCGCCCGCATCCTGACAAGCGCACCGACCCATGGCGCCGTGCGAAACGCCGCGCGCGGCCGCGACCGTCCGTACAGCAACCGCTCATCGACTTTGTCGTTCAATACCGCCGACAGGGTATCGTCGCTTGAAGGGATCATCGTTATGCGTACACTCATCATCGCCACCGCCACTGCGGCCATCGCGCTCGGCGCGACCGCGGCGTCCGCCCAGGACCTCACCACCACCTTCCGCGGTTTCCGCGTCGAGGGCGATGTCGGCGGCGACCGTTTCCAGTCACAGGGCGTCCACAACGACAAGCTCGGCTATGGCGCCACCGTCGGCTTCGACGGCCAGATCGGCAGCAGGATCGTGATCGGCCCCGAGGCGAGCTACTGGCGCGCCAACAACTGGTCGCAGAACACCACGCCCGGGGTCATCGGCGGCGATGTGTCGACGCGGTCGTTCCAGGAATATGGCGCCGCGATCCGCGCCGGCTATCTGGTGACGCCGTCGCTGCTCGTCTTCGGCAAGGGCGGTTACGTCAACAACGAGCAGCGCAAGGCGTTCGCGGCGCCGGTCGGCGAGACGAGCTTCTACGATCACTATCGAACCGACGGCTATCAGGTCGGCGGCGGCGTCGAATATTCGCTCGATCAGCTCCACACCCCGGTGCCGGTCTATATGAACGTCCAATATGTCTATTCGGCCTATGACGACCATACCGCCCGCCAGCGGGTGATGGCGGGCGTCGGCATCCGCTTCAAATAGGCGCTGAAACGGGGTCGGGAGGGGGAGGGGCGGATGGTCCGGCATTCTCCTCCCGCCCAGCCCTCCGCCTCCCGGCCCGCGATCGCTAGATCGGCGCGCCCATGTCGCTGTTGTAGTGATGCCAGGTGAAGATCGCCGCGGCGCCGCGATGCGGGCGCCAGGCTTCCGCGATCGCGCGCGTCTCGATCTCGCTCGGGCGTGCGGGCAGGCGCATCAGCCGGCCGACCTCGATCTGCACCGCGAGATCGCCCGCCGGCCAGATGTCCTCCCGCCCCTCCGCGAACAGCAGGTAGATCTCCGCCGACCAGCGGCCGATGCCCTTGATGCGGACCAGCTCGGCGATCGCCGCCTCGTCGTCCGCGGGCAGATCCGCGAGATCGAGCGCGCCCGAGGCGACCAGCCCGGCGAGGCTGCGGGCATAGCCGAGCTTCTGCCGCGACAGCCCGCACGCCTTGAGCGTGTCCTCGGGCGCGGCGAGCAGGCGCTGCGGATCGTCGATATCGCCGAGCAGAGCCGCCATCCGCACATAGACCGCCTGCGCCGAGGAGACGCTGACCTGCTGGCCGAGGATCGTACGCAGCAGTGTCGCATAGCCGCGCGTGCTGATCCGCGGCGCGGGCACGCCGA
>CAZZZX010000598.1:0-2358 GCA_964658585.1 uncultured Novosphingobium sp. | reverse complement strand
TTCCTCCTGGATCAGCACGCTGTCCGCGCCTGCGGGCAGCGGCGCGCCGGTGAAGATGCGTGCCGCCTGATAGGCGCCGAGCGCGCCGTCGAAACCGCGTCCGGCGGCACTCTCGCCGATCACCGTCCAGGGCCCGGGCCGCTCGGCATGACGGATCGCATAGCCGTCCATCGCGGATAGCGCCGCGGTGGGCTGATCGCGCCGCGCGAGGATGTCGGTCGCGGCCCAGCGCCCCGCCGCCTCGACCAGCGGAACGGTCTCGATCGGCAAAGGCGCGGCGAGCGCGAACAGTCGCGCCTGCGCCTCGGCGACCGCGATCATGCCGCGCGCCAGTCGCCCGAGCGCCCGCCCGACTTGGCGAGCAGCCGCACGCCGCCGATCGTCATGCCGCGATCGACCGCCTTGACCATGTCGTACACGGTGAGCAGCGCGACCGAGACCGCGGTCATCGCCTCCATCTCGACGCCGGTGGCATGGACGGTTCGTGCGGTCGCGGTGACGACGATGCCGTCCGTCTCGACCGTCAGGTCCACCGTCACCGCAGCGAGCGGGAGCGGGTGGCAGAGCGGGATCAGATCCGACGTGCGCTTGGCCGCCATGATGCCCGCGATCCGCGCCACCGCGAGCACGTCGCCCTTGGCGGCGGCGCCGTCGCGCACCGCGGCGAGCGCCGCGGCGGACATCGCGATGCGTCCGGCGGCGGTCGCCTCGCGCGGGGTGGCGGCCTTCGCGGAGACGTCGACCATGTGCGCGGCGCCGGTCTCGTCGAGATGCGTCAGCGTCATCCCAGCAAGGCGCGCGTCGCCGCCGCGATATCGGGCGCGCGCATCAGCGTCTCGCCGATCAGGAAACGGCGCACGCCCGCCGCCATCAGCCGATCGAGATCGGCGCGCGTGGCGAGCCCGCTCTCGGCGACCAGCGCGACGCCCGGCGGCATCCGCGCGGCGAGCGCCTCGGTGCGGCCGAGATCGACCGAGAAATCCCGGAGGTCGCGATTGTTGACGCCGATCAGGCGGCTGCGCAGCATCAGCAGCGCGCGCTCAAGCTCGGCCTCGTCATGGACCTCGACGAGCACGTCCATGCCGTGCGCGAAGGCGGTCGCCTCGATCTCCGCCATCTGCGCGTCGTCGAGCGCGGCGACGATGACGAGGATCGCGTCGGCGCCGATCGCGCGCGCCTCGGCGACCTGCCAGGGGTCGACGATGAAATCCTTGCGCAGCACCGGCAGCGTGCTCGCGTCGCGCGCCGCGCCCAGATAGGCGTCGTCACCCTGGAAATAGGGCTTGTCGGTGAGCACCGAGAGACAGGCGGCGCCCCCGGCCTGATAGGCGCGGGCATGGGCGGGGGGATCGAAATCGGCGCGGATCAGTCCCTTGGAGGGGCTCGCCTTCTTGATCTCCGCGATCAGCGCGGGACCGTCCATCGCCGCGGCGGCCAGCGCGGCGGCGAACCCGCGCGGGAACAGCGCGCCGCTCGCGCGACGCTCGATCTCGTCCTGCGAGATCGCCGCCTTGCGCCGCGCGACCTCTTCGCGGGTGGTGGCAAGGATATCGGCCAACACGCTCATCTAGAACGCGATCCAGCGCATGAGCAGATCCCGTGCCGCGCCGCTGTCGATGGCATCCGCGGCGAGTGCGACACCCGTCGCCCAGTCGCCAGCGCGATCGGCGACGATCAGCGCGCCCGCGGCGTTGAGCAGCACCGCGTCGCGATAGGCGCCCGCCTCGCCGCCGAGCAGGCGGTGCAGCGCGGCGGCGTTGAACGCGGCGTCCCCGCCGCGGATCGCGGTCAGCGGGTGCGGCACGAGTCCCGCGTCGGCGGGGCGGACATGCTCGGTGCGGTCGCCGCAGGCACCGATCCGCACCGCGCGGCTGCCGCCCGCGATCGACAGCTCGTCGAGCCCCTCGTCGCCCGACACGATCATCGCGCTTGCCGTGCCGAGCAGGCGCAGCGCCTCGGCGACGGTCTCGACATAGTCGGTGCGTGCCACGCCCATCAGCTGGCGGCTCACCCGTGCCGGATTGCACAGCGGGCCGACGATGTTGAAGATCGTCCGCCGCCCGATCGCGCGGCGCACCGCGGCGAGCCGGCCGAGCGCGGGGTGATGGGTCTGCGCGAACAGGAAGGCGATGCCGAGTTCGCCGAGCGAGTCCTCGGCGGTGGCGGCGGCGCGATCGAGATCAAGGCCCAGCGCCTCCAGCGTGTCCGCGGCGCCCGCCCTGCTCGATGCGGCGCGGTTGCCATGCTTGGCGACGGGCACGCCGCACGCCGCGACGACGATCGCCACCGCGGTCGAGACGTTGAGGCTGTGCGCACCGTCGCCGCCGGTCCCGCAAACGTCGATCGCGCCCGCGGGCG
>CAZZZX010000597.1:0-2359 GCA_964658585.1 uncultured Novosphingobium sp. | reverse complement strand
GCGCGCTGGTCACCGCCTACGGCATCGAGCATCGCATGTTGATGCTGGTCGCGAGCGGCGATCCGGGCGCCGGCGTCGCGTCGCTCAACGCGCTGGCGCTGCCCGACGGCGCGCGCAACGCGCGGCTCCGGATCGCGGTCGCCGCGACGCTTCAGAAGCGCGGCAAGAAGGCGCTCGCGGCCTCGGTGCTGACCGGCGGCGATCCGGCGATCGCCCGCGCCCGCGATCTGCTGGCGGCGGGCACGCGGCTGCCCGGCGCGATCGACACCGCACCGTCGGGCATCGCCGAGCTGTTCGCGCGCGTCTCCGCCGACATCAATCGCGAGCAGGCGGGCACGTTGGCGCTCGAATTCGCCCGGCTCTCGACGATGCTGGCGTCCGATACCAGCGAGGGCTGGCTGCTGACCGCCACGCTGCTCGCGGGGGCGGGCGACGATCAGGCCGCGCTCGCCGCGCTGGATCATGTCGCGGCGAACGATCCGTTCATCGGTGCGGTCCGCGACGTGCGGCTGACGCTGCTGGCGCGCACCGGGCGGACCGACGAGGCGCTTGCCGAGGCGGAGGCGGCGGTCCACGCCTCGAACGCGACCACGGGAGACTGGTCGCGCTATGGCGACCTGCTCTCCGCCAAGAACCGTTACGCCGATGCCGCGACGGCCTATGCGCGTGCGCTCGATCTGGCGGGCGGCGACAAGGCGACCGCGGATGTCGCCTGGCCGCTGCTGCTCCAGCGCGCCAACGCGCAGTTGCAGGCGGGCGACTGGCCGTCGGCCAAGGCATCGTCCGAACGCGCGCTGGCGTTCGCGCCGCAACAGCCCGCCCTGCTCAACTTTCTCGGCTATTCCGATCTCGAGCATGGCGGCGATCCCGCCCGCGCGGCGGCGATGATCGCGCAGGCCGCGGCGCTGGCGCCCAACGATCCCTCGATCACCGATTCGCTCGGCTGGTCCTGGTATGTCCGCGGCGATCTCGCCAAGGCGATCCCGCTGCTCGAACAGGCGGCGCGCGGCGCCCCGGCCGAGAGCGACATCAACGATCATCTCGGCGACGCCTATTGGGGTGCGGGCCGCAAGCTCGAGGCGCGCTATGCCTGGCGTGCCGCGCTGGTCGCGGCGGATCCCAAGGACGTGCCGCGGATCCGCGCCAAGATCGACGGCGCCGCCCCCGATCGCCGGTGACGCACGCCGAGACCGCCCACGCCAAGCTCAACCTCGCGCTCCATGTCCGGCGGCGGCGCGCGGACGGCTATCACGATATCGAGACGCTGTTCGCCTTCTGCGCGGACGGCGACGTCGTGGAGGCGAAGGCCGCCGAGACACTCTCGCTCGTCATCGAGGGTCCGTTCGGGGCGGGGCTGTCGGCGGGGCCGGACAATCTCGTGCTGCGCGCGGCGGCGGCGCTGCGCGAGGCGGCGGGCGTCCGCGCGGGCGCCGCGATCCGGCTCGACAAGCGGTTGCCGGTGGCATCGGGGATCGGCGGCGGGTCCGCGGACGCGGGCGCCGCGCTGCGCCTGCTGGCGCGGCTCTGGCGGATCGACCTTGCCAGCGATCGGCTCGACGCGATCGCCGCCGCGCTCGGCGCCGACGTGCCCGCCTGCCTGCTCTCGCGGACCTGTCGCGGCGATGGGCGCGGCGACGCGCTGGCGGCGATCGACGCGCCGGCGCTGCGCGGGGTGGCGGTGCTGCTCGTCAATCCGCGCGTCGCGACGCCGACCGGGCCGGTCTTCGCGGCATGGGATGCGATCGATCGCGGCGCGCTCGGCGCGGGCGATCCACTCGCCGTCGCGCGGGCCGGGCGCAACGATCTCCAGCCGCCCGCGACCGCGCTGGCGCCGATCATCGGCGAGGTCGCGGCGCTGCTCGGCGCGCAGCCCGGGGTGCTGATCTCGCGGATGTCGGGGTCGGGTGCGACCTGCTTTGCGCTGTTCAAAGACGAGCGCGCCCGCGATGCGGCGGATGCGGCGGTGGCGCGGGTGCAGCCGGGCTGGTGGCGGCTGGCGACCAGCCTGCTCTGACCGCCGGGCCTTGCGCCGCGCGCGGCTTGCGCCATGATGCGCGCAACAGGGGGCGAGGCGATGCGGCGTGCGATGATGGTTGTGGCGACGGTCCTGCTGGCGGCGAGCGCGGCGCCCGCCGCGCGGCTGTGTCGCGATACCAAGGGGCTGTTCACGCCGTGCATCGGCGAGCGCGCGCCCGCCACCCACACCCGTCGGCATCGCGACCGGGACGAGGGGCCGGCCCCCGCCGCGGCGGACGGCGGACCGGCGCCCGCGACCGGACATCGCAGTATCGCGCGCGCCGACGGCAAGCCGCCGCTGGTCGCCAAGGCCCGGCTATGCCGCGATACCAAGGGCCTGTTC
>CAZZZX010000596.1:998-2369 GCA_964658585.1 uncultured Novosphingobium sp. | reverse complement strand
GGTGTCGACCTCGCCGAGCTGCTCGATCCAGCCGAGGATGTTGTTGAGCTCGGGGACCAGCGCCGCGGCCTCGGCATCGCTCATCGCGATGCGCGCCAGGCTCGCAATCCTGCGGACGGTATCGGTATCGACGGACATGATCGCCTTTGGTTTGTCACGACACGCGTGACGGTTATTTGTCACGACAAGCGTGACGGCGCGGCTAGCATCGGGGGCGTCGCGCATCAACCTCGCTGGCGGTCGTGCGTACGGGGCGCTACCACGGTCGCCCGCCATCCGGAGCTTCTGCCGTGCTCGCGCGCCGCTTCCTCTACGTCTTCGCCGCCCTGATCGTGCTCGTGCTGGTCGCGGGTATCTGCTGGACGCTGTTCCCGCAGGCGATCATGCGCGCGCGCTTCGTGCCGGGTGCGCACTATGTCGCCCCGCCTGCCGCCGGCGCGCCCGACTATATGCGCCCCCGGGCATGGCTGGCACGCCCCGACATGCGTGACGACCCGGCGCAGTGGCTGCCCCCCGGCATGGCGCGCCCGCGCCGCGGTCGCGCCGAGGTGTTCTTCGTGCCGCCGACCACCTTCCTCGACAAGGCGCGCTGGAATGCGCCGTACGACGATCCCGAGAGCGATGCGCGGGCGCGTGTCCTGGTCCGTTCGCAAGCCAGCGCCTTCTCGGGCGTCGGACGGGTGTGGGCGCCGCGCTACCGCCAGGCGACAGTCGGCGCGTTCCTCGCCGCGGGGCCGGATTCCACGCACGCGCTCGACCTCGCCTATTCGGATGTCGAGCGCGCCTGGCACGCCTTCGTCGCGCAGATCCCGCCCGAGGCGCCGATCATCCTCGCCGGGCACAGCCAGGGTAGCCTCCATCTGATGCGCCTGCTCGCCGAGCAGATCGCGGGCAGCGGGCCCGCACGCCGCGTCGTCGCGGCCTATCTGGTCGGCTGGCCGGTGTCGGTGAGCGCGGACCTGCCCGCGCTCGGAATGCCCGCCTGCACCGCGCCCGACGAGGCGCGCTGCGTGCTCGGCTGGGAGAGTTTCGCCGAGCCCGCCGACGCCTCGCAGCAACGCGCGCTGTACGATGCCGGCATGGGTCTCACCGGCGCGTCGCGCGCGGGCACGGCGCCGCTCTGCGTCGATCCGCTCAGCGGTGTGGCGGGCGGATCGTCGCCCGCCTCCGCCAATCCCGGCGCGCTGGTGCCGGGCGCGGATTATGCCAGCGCGACGCTCGTTCCGGGGCTGGTCGGCGCGCGCTGCCGGCCCGACGGATTGCTCTCGATCGGCGATCCGCCCGCGGGCTTTGGTGGCGCGGTGCTGCCCGGCAACAATTATCACGTCTTCGACTATGCGCTGTTCTGGGCGGGCATCCGCGCCGATGCCG
>CAZZZX010000596.1:0-988 GCA_964658585.1 uncultured Novosphingobium sp. | reverse complement strand
CGAGGCGTCGCGGCGATGATCCACGCCGCGGCGCCCGCGTTCCGCGCCGCGCTCCCCGCGCGCGGCCGGCTCGCCGGTCTCGACGTCGGCACGCAGACCATCGGGCTCGCCTATTGCGACGCGGGCTGGACGATCGCGACACCCGCCGAGACGATCCGGCGGACCAAGTTCGGCGCCGATCTCGCCGCGCTGCGGGTGGTGGTGGCGAAACAGGCGCTGACCGGTCTCGTCGTCGGCCTGCCGCTCAACATGGACGGCAGCGATTCGCCGCGCACCCAGGCGATCCGCGCCTTCGCGCGCAACCTCGGGCCCCTGGCGCTGCCGATCCTGCTGTGGGACGAGCGCTGGTCGACCGCCGCGGTCACCCGCACGCTGATCGCCGCCGACACCACCCGCGCCCGGCGCGCGGCAGTGGTCGACAAGATGGCGGCGGCCTACATCCTGCAGGGCGCGATCGACGCGATGGTCTGATCGCATCCCGCTCCCCCGCGCGACCGTCGCTCACTCCAGATACAGGAAATCGCGCTCGTAGCGGCGCAGGTGCGCGCCCGCATCGACGAACAGCACCTGCCCCGTCACCGCATCGGCGCGCGCCAGATACAGCACCGCGTCGGCGATGTCGGCGGGATCGGCGAGCCGCTCGAGCGGCATCAGCGCGGCGAGCCGCGTCATCCGCGCCGCGTCATAGTCGGGCGTCGGCAGCGTCAGCCCCGGCGCCACGCCGCACACCCGCGTCCCCGGCGCAAGCTCGCGCGCCAGGATCCCGGTCGCGCCGGCGAGCGCGAGCTTGCCGAGCGTATAGCTGAACTGATCGCCGTGCGGTGCCGCGATGCGCTGGTCGAGGATGTTGATGACGAGCCGCGCGCCCGCCGCCGCCGCGTCGCGCGCCAGCAGCACGGGGGCCACGCAGTTGACCGCATAATGCCCGGTGAGCGCGTCGTGCGTGGCGGTCTCGGGCCGGTCCTCGCCGAACCGCGAGGCGTTGTTG
>CAZZZX010000595.1:0-2376 GCA_964658585.1 uncultured Novosphingobium sp. | reverse complement strand
TCCACGGCACGATCGAGGACGTGACCGAGCGCCGCGCCGCCCACGCCGCGATCGCCGCGAGCGAGCGCCGCTACCGACTGCTCGCCGACAATGCCAGCGATCTGATCCTGCGCATCTCGCTCGACGGGGTGCTGCGCTACGCCTCGCCGGCGAGCGAGCGGCTGCTCGGCGAACGCCCCGAAGCGCTGGTCGGCCGGACGCTGCTCGACGGCGTCGTCGAGGCGGATCGCGATTTGCTTCGCGAGGCGTGTACCGCACTGCTCGGGGGCGCCCCCGACCAGATCTGCACCTATCGCCAGACCCGTGCGGACGGCACGCTGGTCTGGCTGGAGACCGCGATCCAGCTCGTCCGCGCGCGCAACCGGGCGACCGAGTTCATCGCCGCGGTGCGCGACGTCACCCGCCGCAAGACCGCCGAGGCGGAGGCCGCGACCGCGCTCGCCGCGCTGCAGGAGAGCCATCGCCTGCTCCACCTCGCGGGCCGCGTCTCGCGGGTCGGCCACTGGCGGCTGGATGTCGCCGGAGAGACGATCCACTGGTCCGAAGAGGTGCATCGGCTGCACGGCGTGCCGGTCACCGATCCACCGCCGCCGCTCGACGGCGCGATCGACTTCTATCACCCCGACGATCGCGCGATGGTGGCGGAGCTGGTCGGCCGGGCGCTCAGCGATGGCGTCGGTTTCGACTTTACCGCGCGCCTCGTGACGCGGGACGGTGCGATCCGGCACGTCGTCAGCAGCGGCCAGGTCGAGCGCACCGCGTGCGGCACGGTCGGCGGGGTGTTCGGCGTCATCCAGGACGTCACCGAGCGCCGCCTCGCCGAACTGGAACTGCGCGCCAGCGAGGAACGGTTCCGCATCATCACCGAGCAGGCGGGCGACATGATATCGCTGCACGAGGTGACCGGCGACGCGCTGTTCGTCTCGCCATCGGCGCGCACCATCCTCGGTCACGATCCGCGCGATGCGTTCGGCACCTCCGCCTTCGACTGGGTTCTCGGCGAGCGCCATCGCGACATACTGCTGAGGATGCAGCGCGAGATGCTGGCCGGCGGTGCGCCGTCGGGCCGCGTCGAGATGCGGCGGGCCGACGGCCGCATCGCCTGGATGGAGGTCCGCCCGCGGCTGACCGAGGTCGCCGGTGCGCCGCGTGTCGTGGCGGTGTGGCGCGACGTCACCGACTCGGTCGAGCGCGAGGCCGAGCTCGGCGCGGCGCGCGCCGAGGCCGAGGCCGCGCTCAGCGCCAAGGCCGAGTTCCTCGCCAATATGAGCCACGAGATTCGCACCCCGATGAACGGCGTGATCGGTTTCACCGAGCTGCTGCTCGCCGGCGATCTCGACGACGAGCAGCGCCGTCACGCCCAGCTCATCGCCGATTCGGGCGCGGCGATGATGCGGCTGCTCAACGACATCCTCGATCTGTCCAAGATCGATGCGGGCCGGCTCGATGTCGCCGCCGAGCCGATGGATCTCGCGCACACGCTCGCCGGCTGCGTCAAGCTGCTGGCGCCTGCCGCCGAACGCAAGGGGCTCTCGCTCGCGCTCGACCTCGCCGCCGATCTGCCGCGCGCGATCCGCGGCGATGCGCTGCGGGTCAGGCAGGTGGTGCTCAACCTGCTGGGCAACGCGGTCAAGTTCACCGCCACCGGCGGCGTGGCGCTCACCGCGCGGCGGCTCGGCGATCGGCTGGCGATCGCGGTCGCGGACACCGGCATCGGCATCGCGCCCGAGCGGCAGGACGCGATCTTCGAGCAGTTCGTTCAGGCCGATCATTCGATCACGCGCGCCTATGGCGGCAGCGGGCTCGGGCTCGCGATCAGCAACCGCCTTGCCCACCTGATGGGCGGTGCGCTCGCGCTCGACAGCAGCCCCGGGCGCGGCACCACGATCACGCTCGACCTGCCGCTGGTCGCGCTCGACGAGGGCACGCTGCCCGAGCGCGCGGCGCCCTCGCGCGTCGTGCCCGTCCCCGGACGATCGGCGCACGTACTGCTCGCCGACGATCACGACATCAACCAGATCCTGGTCACCGCGATGCTGGCCCGCGCCGGCCATCGTGTCACCATCGCCGGCGACGGCGCGGCGGCGGTGGCGCGCGTCGAGGCGGCGATCGCGGCGGGCGAACCGTTCGATATCGTGCTGATGGACATGCAGATGCCGGTGATGGACGGCCTGTCCGCGACCCGCGCGATCCGCGCGCTCGGCGGCGGCGGCGCGACGCTGCCGATCGTCGCACTGACCGCCAATGCGTTCGCCGCTGATCTCGAGACGTGCCGCGCGGCGGGCATGAACGATCATCTCGCCAAGCCGGTGTCGATCGATCGACTTGTCGCCGCGATCGAGCGCTGGGTGACCGCACCCGCGCCGCCGCGCCGCG
>CAZZZX010000594.1:0-2387 GCA_964658585.1 uncultured Novosphingobium sp. | reverse complement strand
CGCCACCGCGCTCAGCCCGCCTTTGCAAGATCGGCTGCGGGATCGGCATCCAGCCGCGCGATCGCGGCGCGGATATGCCCCGCCATCACATCGACATGCGGCGGCTCCAGCATCGTGCGGTGGCCGCCGGGGATGACGAACGGGTCGTACCGGCCCTTCACATGCGCGCGCCAGTCGTCGATGAAATCCAGCACGACGGGATGCTCCTCGGGCTGGAAGACGACGACGTCGCCGGCATAATCGGGCGGCGAATAGCGGCTGGCGGCGCGGTCGAGCTGGGTGCGCAATTCAGGCTGCAGCACGGCCTCGCGACCGCCCGCCAGCGCCGCCGCGTCGGACAGGCCGCGCAACCGCTCGCGGAAATAGCGCCAGCGCTGGCCCTTGGGCTGCGCCATTGATTGGGCGATGTGGAAGCGCACCTTCGACAGGAAGAACCGCACCGCGCCGATCTCGCGCGCGCGCGTCGGGTGGAAGGGATGCGCGAGCAGCAGCAGCGGCACCTCTTCCCCTTGCGCGCGCAGTTCGCACGCGACCGCATAAGCCAGGATCGCCGAGGTGCACCACCCGCCGAGCCGGTACGGGCCGTTGGGGATGACCTCGCGCAGCGCGGCGATCACCAGCTTGGCGACTTCCTCGAACTTCTTCGGGCAGCCGCCGGCATTCTCGATCACCAGATCGACCGAAAAGCCGTAAAAGGGCTGGTCGAGCCCGAGCCGCTCGACCAGCGGCAGGAAGGTCGAGCCGCCATCGAGCCAGATGATCGGCGGCTGGCTGCCGCGCGGCTGGATGGGGATGAGCGCGGGGCGGTCGACCGGCTGGCCCGAGGCGATCAGCGCCTTCACCCCGTCGGTGATGTCGTCCTGCACGCGCAGGCCATATTCGGCCTCGATCCGGCGGAGCAGCCGCGCGATCAGCAGCGAATGGCCGCCGAGATCGAAAAAGTCGTCGTCGCGGTAGACCTGATCGACCTTCAGCACCGCGCGCCAGATCGCCGCGAGCCGTTCTTCCTCGGCGCTCGCGGGCAATTCCGCCTCGCGCGCGACCGAGCGGCCGGGCTCGGGCAATGCCTTGCGGTCGATCTTGCCATTGGGGGTCAGCGGCAAGGCGTCGAGCAAGGTGAAGCTCGTCGGGATCATGTAATCGGGCAGCGTCTTGGCCAGCAGCTCGCGCCAGTCGGCGATGTCGCCCTGCCCGACCAGATAACCGGCCAGCGCGCGTTCGCCGCTCGCATCTGGCCACGCCCGCACCGCCGCGCCGCTGACGCCAGGCAGCCGCGCGAGCGCGCCCTCGACTTCCTCGATCGCGACGCGGAAGCCGCGGATCTTTTCCTCATGGTCGGTGCGGCCGAAACATTCGAGGACACCGTCCGCGCGCCACCGCGCCAGATCGCCGGTCCGGTACAGCCGGTCGCCATAATGGGTAATGAAGCGCTCGGCCGTCAGCTCGGGCTGGCCGCGATAGCCGCGTGCGAGTCCGCGCCCGCCGATCAGCAACTCGCCGACCGCGCCGATCGGCCGATCATTGCCATCGGCATCCTGGATGCGGACCTGCGTGTTGGCAATCGGGCGCCCGATCGGCACCGGGCCGTCCGCCGAGGTGATGCGCGCGAGAGTCGACCACACCGTTGTCTCGGTCGGGCCGTACATGTTCCAGAGTTCGCCGACGCGCGGCAGCAACCGCTCGATCAGCGCGCGCGGCAGCGCCTCGCCGCCGCACAGCGCGCGCAAGCCCGGCGCACCCTGCCAGCCGCTCTCGATCAGCCCGCGCCAGGTCGCGGGCGTCGCCTGCAGCATGTCGGGCCGGGTCGCGTCGATCAGCTCGGCGAGCGCGGCCATGTCAACGGCCTGCTCGCGGGCAGCGAGGATGATCCGCCCGCCCGAGACGAGCGGCAGCCACAATTCGAGCTCGGCAATGTCGAACGACAGCGTCGTGATCGCGAGCAGCGATTGCCCACGCGCAAAGCCGGGCTCGGCCTGCATCGCCATCAGCAGATTGACGAGCGCGGCATGCGGGATTTCGACGCCCTTGGGCGTGCCCGTCGAGCCTGAGGTGTAAAGCACATAGGCGAGGGCTTCGGCATCGACCTCGCCGAGCGGCACATCGCTGGCGGGCCAGTCACGCGCGAGCTGCAGCGTGCGGGCGCTGCCGATCGGTAGGGCAGCCTCGGTCTCGGGCTCGACCAGCACCAGGGCGGGCGCCGCACTGTCGGCGATCAGCGCGAGCCGCGCGGGCGGGAAGCCGGCGATTTCGTCACGGCGCCCGAAATCAGCCAGATGTTCGGCGAAATGATCGGCGGCTGGATCGCCGACCTCTGGTTGCGCGCCGGGGCGCCGGAAATCCGGCTGGTCGAACTTGGCCCCGGCCGCGGCACGCTGATGGCCGATGCG
>CAZZZX010000593.1:0-2389 GCA_964658585.1 uncultured Novosphingobium sp. | reverse complement strand
GGAGATGCGCGCCGCCTGCTGGAGATTGTGCGTCACGATGACGATCGAGAAATCGCGGCGCAGCTCCATCAGCGTCTCCTCGAGCTTGGCGGTGGAGACCGGATCGAGCGCCGAGGCCGGCTCGTCGAGCAACAGCACCTCAGGCTCGACCGCGATACCGCGTGCGATGCACAGCCGCTGCTGCTGGCCGCCGGACAGGCCGAGGCCCGAGGTCTGGAGCTTGTCCTTGACCTCGTCCCACAACGCCGCGCGGCGCAGCGAGCGCTCGACGATCACGTCCATCTCGGCCTTGGACTTGCGATAGTAGAGGCGCACCCCGTAGGCGACATTGTCGTAGATCGACATCGGGAACGGCGTCGGCTTCTGGAAGATCATGCCGATCCGCGCGCGCAGGGCCGCCACGTCCATCTCGGAGGCGTCGATCTCGTCGCTGCCGTCGCGCTCGCGCAGCCGCGCGCGGCTGGCGCGATCGTTGAGCAGATCCTTGCCGTCGAGCAGGATGCGCCCGGTCGCGCTCTGGCCGGGATAGAGATCGTAGATCCGGTTCAAGGCGCGCAGCAGCGTCGACTTGCCGCACCCGGACGGACCGATCAGCGCGGTGATCTTGTTGCGCTCGATCGGCAGGTCGACGCCGAACAGCGCCTGGTTCCGGCCGTAGAAGAAGTCGAGATTGCGCGCTTCCAGCACCAGCCGCTCGCGTGGCGGCGCGACCATGATGGTGCTGTCGGTCGAGGCGAGCATGGTGGGGGCGGCGACGTCGTTCATGGGCGATGCGTCTCCCGGGCGAGGAAGCGCCCGATCGTGTTGATGGCGAGGACGGCGAAGGCGATCAGCATCGCACCGACCCAGGCGAGGCGCTGCCAGTCGTCATAGGCGCTCAGCGCGAACTGGAAGATGGTGGTCGGCAGGCTCGCCATCGGCTTGCCCATGTTCCAGTTGGGGAACTGGTTGCCGAGCGAGGTGAACAGCAGCGGCGCGGTCTCGCCCGAGATCCGCGCGAAGCCGAGCAGGCCGCCGGTGAGCAGCCCCGCGCCCGCCGCCTTCCAGATGATCGAACGGATGACGAGGCCGCGATTGGCGCCCAGCGCCATCCCCGCCTCGCGCAGCGTGTTGGGCTGGAGCGTCAGCATGTCCTCGGTGGTGCGCGTGACGATCGGTGCGGCGAGCAGCGCCAGCGCGACGCCGCCGGCATAGCCCGAAAAGCCGTGGAACGGCCTGACCAGCAACTGATAGACGAACAGGCCGACCAGGATCGACGGCGCCGAGAGCAGCACGTCGTTGAGGAAGCGCACCACCTGCGCATAGGGCGTCGAGCCGCCATATTCGGCCAGCCAGGTTCCGGCGAGCACGCCGACGATCAGCGCGATCACCATGCCGAGCGCGCACATCTGGATCGATCCGACGATCGCGTTGTAGAGGCCGCCGGGAGAGCCCGGGGCGGGCTGCGTCATCGTGAAGATCGCGAGATTGACCCCGCCGATCCCCTTGGACACGAGCGTCCACAGGATCAGCACGAGGAAGCTCAGCGCGATCAGCGTCGCGACGCTGCACAGTCCGACGAAGACGTGGTTGCTGATGCGGCGGCGGGTGGCGCGGTCCATCGGGTCGCCTCCTAGTGCTTCTGGCTGGCGAGCAGCAGGCGCGCGACCGCGAGCACCGCGAAGGTGAGCACGAACAGCACCAGACCCAATGCGACCAGCGCGGAGGTGTGCATGTCGCTGGTCGCCTCGGCGAACTCGTTGGCGATCGTCGACGCGATCGTCGATCCGCTGTCGAACAGCGAATGCGGGAAGCCGTGCGCGTTGCCGATGATGAAGGTCACCGCCATCGTCTCGCCGAGCGCACGCCCGAGCCCGAGCATGATGACGCCGACGGTGCCGCGTCTGACATAGGGCAGCATGACCTGGCGGACGACCTCGTACGAGGTCGCGCCGAGGCCATAGGCCGCCTCGCGCACCTGGGCTGGCACGGTGAGCAGCAGCTCGCGCATCACCGCCGCCATATAGGGCAGGATCATCACCGCGAGGATGACGCTGGCGGTGAAGATGTTGGCGCCGTTGGGCACGCCGTAGAACATCCGGCCGAGCACGCTGTTGGGATCGAGGTCCATCATCAGCGGCATCTGGACCCAGGTCGCGAAGAACGGCGCGAGCACGAACAGCCCCCACATGCCGTAGACGATCGACGGGATGCCGGCGAGCAGCTCGACCGCGATCGCGATCGGGCGGGCGAACTGGCGCGGGCAGAATTCGACGAGGAACACCGCGACGCCGAGCGCCAGCGGCAGCGCCATCGCGAGCGAGAGTAGCGAGGTGATGACCGTGCCGACGATCGGCCCGGCCGCGCCATAGACCTCGTTGACCGGATCCCAGGCGGTGGAGAAGAGGAA
>CAZZZX010000592.1:0-2390 GCA_964658585.1 uncultured Novosphingobium sp. | reverse complement strand
CAAGCGCATCCACGGCCTGTCGCGCGCGCACGCCGAGCGCCTCGCGCTCAACCAGGTCGAGAGCGCCGCCGCGGTCCGGCTGATGCGCGAATATGAGGAGCAGGGCTCGAGCTTCCTGTGGCAGACCGGCGCCGATCATGTCCTGAGCTACGCCTCGCCCGGCATCGCCGCGCTGGTCGGACGGCCCAGCGGGCAGCTGGTCGGCATGACGCTGCCCGCGCTGATCGGCGGATCGCAGGCGCTGGGTTCGGCGCTCGCGTCGCACGCCCCCTTCGCCAACACCGAGGTCGATATCGACGCCGCCGGCCACCGCCGCGTGATCGCCTTCTCCGGTGCCCCGGTGATCGACCAGGCGGGCGTCTTCCAGGGCTATCGCGGCAGCTGCAGCGACATCACCGTCACGCGCAGCTCAGAACGGCGGCTGCGCCAGCTCGCCAGCCTCGACGTGCTGACCGAGCTGCCCAACCGGCTGCGGATGCGCGAATTGCTCGGCGAGGCGCTGCTCGCCTCGCGTGCCACGGCACGGCCCTGTGGCATCCTGATGCTGGATCTCGACGGCTTCAAGCCGGTCAACGACACGTTCGGCCATCCCAAGGGCGATCTCGTGCTCAAGACCGTCGCGGCGCGGCTGGTCGAGGCGGTCGGCGCGCTCGGCATCGTCGGCCGGCTCGGCGGCGACGAGTTCGGCGTCGTGCTGCACGATGCGCGCAACCGGCGCACGGTGCGCGATCTCGCCGAACTGCTGGTCGCGACGGTGTCCGAGCCCTATCTGCTCGACAAGGCGTCGGTCCGCATCGGGATGAGCATCGGTTCGGCGACCGGCCCGATCGACGGCGACACCGTCGACGAGCTGATCCGCAAGGCCGACCTCGCGCTCTACGAGGCCAAGGCGGCAGGTCGCGGCACCTATCGCGCCTTCGAGCAGAGTATGCAGACCGAGGCCGAGAACCGGCTCAAGCTCGGCAGCGATCTGCGTCAGGCGCTCGCGCTTGGCCAGTTCCACATCGCTTATCAGCCGCTGATCGCGACGCGCAGTCAGGACGTGGTCGGCTTCGAGGCGCTGCTGCGCTGGCAGCATCCGACCCGCGGCGCGATCTCGCCCGCGCTGTTCGTGCCGCTCGCCGAGGAGGCGGGGCTGATCCAGGAGATCGGCGAGTGGGTGCTGCGCACCGCGGCGCGCGATTGCGCGACCTGGCCGGCATCGGTTTCGGTGGCGGTCAATCTCTCCCCGCTCCAGCTCAAGCTCGCGCATCTCCCGGCGATGATCTCGGACGCGCTGACCCGCGCACGGCTGTCCGCCAACCGCCTCGAGGTCGAGGTTACCGAGAGCGTGTTCATGGGCGATTCGGACGCCTCGCTCGACGTGCTGCGGCGCATCCGCGCGCTCGGCGTCAGGATCGCGCTCGACGATTTCGGGACCGGCTATTCGTCGCTCGGCTATCTCAACCGCACGATCTTCAACAAGCTCAAGATCGACGGCAGCTTCGTGCGCGATTCGGCGACGCGGCCGGAGACCGTGTCGATCATCCAGGCGATCGTCACGCTCGCCAACTGTTTCCAGATGACGATCACCGCCGAGGGCATCGAGACCCAGGACGATTATCGTCGCATGGCGGAATTCGGCTGCCACCAGATGCAGGGCTATCTGTTCGGGCGGCCCGTCCCCTATGACCGCGCGACCGAACTGGTCGGCACCGCGCGCGGCGAGGCGGAGCGACTGGCGCGCGCCTGACCGTCCCGCTTGCCGCTTCCGCGGCGATGCCCCATGCTGGCGCGATGATCAGCAAGCTCAACGACGCCGAACGCAAGGCCGCGTTCGAGGATCTGCCCGGCTGGAGCCACGACCCGGCGCGCGATGCGCTCAGCCGGCGCTTCACCTTCGACGATTTCGTCGGCGCCTTCGCCTTCATGACCCGCGTCGCGCTCGCCGCCGAGAAGGCCGACCATCACCCCGAATGGTCCAACGTCTACAATCGCGTCGACGTGCTGCTGACCACGCACGATGCCGGCGGCCTGTCCAAGCGCGACGTCGCGCTCGCCAAGGCGATCGACGCCGCCGCGGGCTGAGGCGTTTCTCCCGACCGACGATGATCCCGGCGCGTCTTTCGCCGGATGCCGTGTCGCGACCTGATTCCATCCGAAGCGGATGGAGAAGGCGCGACTTCGGATTCGTCTCGCGTTGATCCGCCGGACGCGCCCCCGCACAACCGGCGTCATCGGGCGGGGGGCGCCAGGCCATGGGTGTACGGCGCTTCGGTCGTCGTGCCCGGATCACCAGTCGGGATGATGCGCGTGGACTATCCGGGTCGGGTCATTTCGACTGGTGCGCCGACCGCCGAGACCGCGGCGATCGCCGCTGCATCCATCTGCCAGGCGATACGCGCCGGATT
>CAZZZX010000591.1:0-2399 GCA_964658585.1 uncultured Novosphingobium sp. | reverse complement strand
CTCCAGGCGTGGCGCGCGCACGCGCCGATGCTGCCGGTCGCGACGCGGATCGGCGCGGTCCGCACCGCCGCGACGCTCGGCGTGGTCTCCGCCGCCGATCTGGTCGACGCCTATTCGGAGGCCGCCGAGGATGGCGACCCGAACGTGATGGACCAGACGCCTGCCGGGCTGATCCGCACCGCCTATGCGGCGCGCGACGAGGCTGACCGGCTGACCGCGATCAAGGCGCTGTGGGGCGATCCGGCAAGCGAGCGCGACGCCTATGCCGGCCGCATCCTCACCGCCCGCGCGGCGGCACGGATCACGCCCGGCGACCCGGGCGCGGACCAGGCGCCGGCGCTGATCGCGGCGA
The DNA here is from genome assembly GCA_964658585.1 of uncultured Novosphingobium sp. Taxonomy (GTDB): domain Bacteria; phylum Pseudomonadota; class Alphaproteobacteria; order Sphingomonadales; family Sphingomonadaceae; genus Solisphingomonas. Next base: position 2,047 of record CAZZZX010000591.1, on the reverse strand, counting down.
TGCTGTCGGCCGGGCTCGACATCCAGGCGGAACGCTGGACGGCGGTGGTGCGCGGGCTCGGCGGCAGCGCCGGGCAGGAGGCGCGCGCGCTGCTCGCGGTCGGTGCGCCGGGCCATGCCATCGCGCTCGACGGCGATGCGGTGAGCGGCTTCGGATCGGGCGGGCGCGGCACGGCGCGATTGCGCGCGCAATATCTGTTCGCCGGCCTCGCCGGGCTCGGCCGGCTCAATTCGGCGACCGCGGGCCAGCTGGCGGGGGAACTCGGCGTACCCGTCGCCGCCGCCAATCCCTGGACCCGCGCGATCGACGGCGCCGCGGCGCGGGGCGAGACGGCGAGCGTCGTGCTGATCGCCGCGGTCGGGATGCAGACCAGCGACTGGACCCAGGTATCGCCCGCGTTCCTGTATCACATCATCCTCAGCCTGCGCGCGGTCGGGCTCGAGCCCGAGGCGCGGATGATCGCGGCCGAGGCGCTCAGCCGAACATGACGCGCGGCTCCGCCGCGCTGGGGCGGACATGACGCGCGGCTCCGCCGTGCCCGGGCGGATATGAGCCGCCCGGCGGCCGCGCTCGCGATCGGCGAGGATGCTCGCGCGATCGAGCGCTTCCTCGAGGTGCTCGCGGTGGAGAGCGGCGCGGCGCGCAACACGCTGCTCGCCTATGGTGCCGATCTGGCGGCGGCCTCGGCGCTGCTCGACGGCGGTCTGACGCGCGCCGATGCCGCAGCGGTGACGCGGCTCGCCGAGATCTGGCAACCGCTCGCGCGCGCGACGATCGCGCGCAAGTCCGCTGCGCTGCGTCGCTTCTTCGGCTTCCTCGCCGCCTCGGGCGACCGCCCCGACGATCCCTCCGCCGCGCTGCCGCGGGGGCGCGCGATCCGGCCGCTGCCCAAGGTGCTGGACCATGACGATGTCGACCGGCTGTTCGCGGTGATCGCGGCGCGGCTCGCCGGCGAAGCGCGACCGCTCGACATCCGGCTCGCCGCGCTGGTCGAGCTGCTCTACGGCTCTGGCCTGCGCGCGACCGAGCTGGTCTCGCTGCCGCGCGGTGCGGTGCGCGACGGGCAGCCGTTCCTGATCCTCAAGGGCAAGGGCGGGCGCGAGCGGCTGGTGCCGATCTCGGATCGCGCGCTCGCCGCGGTCGCCGCCTGGCGCGCGCTGGTGCCGCCCGGCCAGCCCTGGCTGTTCCCGAGCGGCAAGGCGCATCTCAGCCGCGTGCGGCTCCACCAGATGATCCGCGCGCTCGGCGCCGAAGCCGGTATTCCGCCCGATCGGATCAGTCCGCACGTCCTGCGGCACGCCTTCGCCACCCATCTGCTCGAGGGCGGCGCCGACCTGCGCGCGCTCCAGACCATGCTCGGCCACGCCGATATCGGCACCACGCAGATCTACACCCATGTCGACAGCCGCCGGCTGATCGAGCTGGTCAACGCCCGCCACCCGCTCGCCGATCGGCCGCCGCGCGTTGACGGGCGCGGACGGTCGGCCTAACCGCACGCGCCATGACTTTCCTCGACTTCGAGAAACCGATCGCCGAACTCAACGCGCGCGTCGCCGAGCTGCGCGAGACCGCGGACACCGGCGTCGTCGATATCGAGCAGGAGGTGTCGCGGCTCGAGGCCAAGGCCGAGAAGCTGCTCAAGGACACCTATGCCAGGCTGACGCCCTGGCAGAAGACGCAGGTCGCGCGGCATCCGCAGCGGCCCCATCTCAAGGACTACATCGCCGGCTTCGTCGCCGATTTCATGCCGCTGGCGGGCGACCGCGCCTTTTCCGAGGATCTCGCGATCGTCGGCGGCTTGGGGCGGATCGGCGGGCGGCGGGTGATGGTGATCGGCCACGAGAAGGGCGACGACACCGCCTCGCGGCTGCGTCACAATTTCGGCATGGCCAAGCCCGAGGGCTATCGCAAGGCGGTCCGGCTGCTCGAACTGGCGGATCGCTTCGCGCTGCCGGTGGTGACCCTGGTCGACACCTCGGGCGCCTTCCCCGGCGTGCAGGCCGAGGAGCGCGGCCAGGCCGAGGCGATCGCGCGCTCGACCGCCGAA
>CAZZZX010000590.1:0-2400 GCA_964658585.1 uncultured Novosphingobium sp. | reverse complement strand
GCCGCGCGCGCTCCCACGCTTCGGGCTCGCGCCGCGCGAGCAGCGAACCGTCGCAGGTGAAGGTGAACTGACAGCCGGTCGCCCGGTTGGCGCCCTGATAGACGACGCCGCACACGCTCGCCGGGAAGGCGGGATTGCGCACCCGGTTGAGGACGACCTGCGCGACCGCGCGCTGGCCGTCGATGCTTTCCGAGCGCGCCTCGTAATAGATCGCCGCGGTCAGGCAATCGAGCGCGCGGCCGGCATCCTCGGCGCTCTGCGCGGCGGGCGCGAAGGGATTGGCGGCGATCGTCTCGATCTCGGAGGGCGCGGGCGGCGTCGGTGCGAGCGGCAGCGGCATCGCGGACAGCCACGGCCCCGGGGAAACCGTGCGCACCGGCGTGCGGATCGCGACCTGCGGTGCCTCGGGCGCCGGACCGCGGCTCGCGCCATAAGGCGGCACGCAGGAACTCGTCAGGATCAGGACCGCCAGGGCGATCGTCGAGAGAACGCGCATTCCACGATCCGCCCATCGTCAGGAGACCGCGTGTTAGCGGGCGGACGTTAGCAATCTCCTAAGCATGACGGTGCGGACCGCGACGCATCCGGTCGCTGGGCGCGAGCCGGGCTGCTCAGCCGTCGCGCAATCCCACCCCGATCGAGGCGCGCGCCTGCTCGACCTCGCCCGAGACGACCGGGTAGGCGCAATAGTCGGCGGCGTAGAAGGCGCTCGGGCGGTGGTTTCCCGACAGGCCGACGCCGCCGAACGGTGCCGAGGACGAGGCGCCGTTGGTCGGCTTGTTCCAGTTGACGATGCCCGCGCGGATCGTCGCCCAGAACCGCTCGTAGAGCGCCGGCTGCTCGCAGATCAGCGCCGCCGACAGGCCGAAGCGGGTATTGCCCGCCTCGGCCAGCGCGGCGTCGAAATCGGGGACGCGGATGACCTGCAGGACCGGCCCGAAAATCTCCTCGTCGACCCGCTTGTCGACGCCCGTCACGTCGATCAGCCCGGGGGTGAGGAAGGGCAGGCCGTCGCTCGGTCGCTGGAGATGAGTGATTGCGCGGCCGCCCTTGAGGATCAGGTCGAGGAACGCCTCCTGGACATGATCGGCCGCCGCATTGTCGATCAGCGGGCCCATGAACGGGGCGGGGCTGGCGTGCGGGTGATCGACGATCATCCGGCCGATCAGCCGCGTGATCTCGTCGAGCAGCGGCTCGTGCGCGCCGTTGCGGACGATCAGCCGGCGCGCGTTGGCGCAGCGCTGGCCCGCGGTCATGAACGCGGACTGGACGCACAGCACCGCCGCGGCATGAATGGTCGGGCTGTCCCACACCACGATCGGATTGTTGCCGCCGAGTTCGAGCGCGAGGATCCTGTTGGGTGTCTCGGCGAATTGACGGTGCAGCGCGAGCCCCGCGCGCGCCGATCCGGTGAACAGCAGCCCGTCGATGCCCGGATGGCCCGCCAGCGCGCGGCCGGTGTCGGGGCCGCCGGTCAGCACCCGGATGCAGCCCTCGGGCACACCCGCGGCGCGATAGCAGTCGACCAGGAAATGGCCGACCGCCGGGGTCTTCTCGCTCGGCTTGAAGACCACCGCATTGCCCGCGATCAACGCAGGGACGATATGGCCGTTGGGCAGGTGCGCGGGGAAGTTGAACGGCCCGAGCACCGCGAGCACGCCGTGCGGCTTGTGGCGGAGCGCGGTACGTGCGCCCATCGCGCCGTCGAGCTTGCGCGAGGCGGTACGCTCCGAATAGGCGGTGACCGAAATGTCGACCTTGGCGGTCACCGCCTCGACCTCGGTGCGTGCCTCCCACAGCGGCTTGCCGGTCTCGCGCGCGATCAGGTCGGCGAAGGGCTCGGCGCGCTGGCGCACGACATTGGCGAAGCGGCGCATCGTCTCGATGCGGTTGACCAGCGGCCGCGACGCCCAGCTCGCCCAGGCGGCGCGCGCGCTCTCGACCTCGGCGGCGGCATCGCCCTCGGGCCCCTCCCACAGCACCGCACCGGTCGCGGGCTCGGTCGAGATCAGGGTCGTCGTCATGCGGTCAGGATCCCGGCATCGGCGGTGACGGCGCCGTCGCGCAGCGCATCGCCCATCCGGCGGATCGCCGCAACCTTGTCGTGGAAAGGCCGCCAGTCGTCGGCCTCGGCGATCGGCGCCCAGATCGCCTCGACCTCCTCGATCGTCATCGCGCACGGCGCGGCGTCCGACCAGTAGGGATGGTCGATCGCGGCGGCGGGGCGATAGCCGGCGACCGCCGCGACGAACGGCGCGAACACCGGATGGCCATAAGCGGGATCGGCGCGCCTGAGCGTACCGCCGCGCCAGTCGAAGAAGGCACGGTCGATCGTCACGGTCTGCTGGGCGAGCGCGCGTTCGAGATGCTGGACGAGCGCGAGATCCTCCGCCTCGCCGC
>CAZZZX010000589.1:0-2403 GCA_964658585.1 uncultured Novosphingobium sp. | reverse complement strand
TGGTCGGGGAGACAGGATTCGAACCTGCGACCCTCTGCTCCCAAAGCAGATGCGCTACCAGACTGCGCCACTCCCCGTCGCGACGACGCCATAGCCGCTACGAGCCCGTTTGAAAATGCGCGGAAGAGCGCGTTTCGCCGGTGCGGCTTCCAAACCCGAAAGCAAGCACTGCGCCGACCGGATCGCCGCATCGACAGGCGTCCGCACAAGTTGCGAAGACGTCGCGAAAACGCGGTACAAAAAACCGAAATGTCCCTTGGACAACGAGAGCGAGGCGCTTATCTGGATGGCCCCCAATACAGAGGAAGAAGTTTCGTGTCCGGTAACCAGATCATCGAATTGACCGCCGAAATCGTGTCGGCGCATGTCTCGAACAACAATGTCGCCAGCGGCGACGTGCCCGCGCTGATCCAGTCGGTTTTCGCTGCGCTGTCCAAGACCGCCGAGCCGCTCGCCGAGGACAAGCCCGCGCAGGAGCCTGCGGTGTCGGTCCGCGCCTCGATCAAGCCGGACTATATCGTCTGCCTCGAAGACGGCGCCAAGCTCAAGATGCTCAAGCGCTATCTGCGCACGCGCTACAATCTGAGCCCCGACGAGTATCGCCAGAAGTGGGGTCTGGCGCACGACTATCCGATGGTCGCGCCCAACTATGCCGAGCAGCGCCGCACGCTCGCCCATGCGATCGGTCTCGGCCGCAAGAAGGTCGTCGACGAGGCGGTCGCCGTGGTCGGCACGGTGAAGCGCGCCGCGCGCAAGACCGCGGATGCGGTCGAGAGCGCGGTCGGCATCGATCCCGCCAAGCCGGCGCGCAAGCCGCGCGCCGCCAAGACGCCGCAGGCCGAACCGCAGGACGCCTGAAAGACCGCTCGAGAGAGCCCTTCGGATCCTTTCCCGTCCGGGCCGGCGCCCGGACGGGTTCAGCCGAGCCGCGCGGCGTGCCAGTCGAGCTGGGCGGCCATCAGGCTCGAGATGAAGTAATAGCTGTGGTCGTAGCCCTCTTGCATCCCGAGTTCGAGCGGGATGCCGGCGGTCGAACACGCCTGCACCAGTAGTTCGGGGCGCAATTGTCCGGCGAGGAAATCGTCTGCGCCGCCCTGGTCGACGCGCAGGCCGGATACGCGCGCGCCGTCCTCGATCAGCGCCACGGCGTCGTGCGCGCGCCACGCCGCGCGGTCGGTGCCGAGATAGCCGGTCAGCGCCTTAATCCCCCATGGCACCTGCGACGGCGCCACGATCGGCGCGAATGCCGAGACCGCGCGATAGCGATCGGGGAACGTCAGACCGATGGTCAGCGCGCCGTGACCGCCCATCGAATGCCCCATGATCGACTGGCGGTGCATGTCCGCGGGCAGCGTCGCGGCGATCAGCGCGGGCAGTTCCTCGGTGACATAGGACCACATCCGGTAATGCGTCGCGAACGGCGGCTCGGTCGCATCGACGTAGAAGCCTGCGCCGAGCCCGAAATCATAGCCGCCGGCGGCATCGTCGGGCACGCCCTCGCCGCGCGGGCTGGTGTCGGGTGCGACGAAGATCAGGCCGTGGCGGGCGCAGGCGGCGCGATACTCGCCCTTCTCGGTGACGTTGGCATGGGTGCAGGTCAGCCCCGAGAGATACCACACCACCGGCAGCGTCGTGCCCGGTGCATGCGGCGGGACATAGACCGAGAAGGTCATGTCGGTTCCGGTCGCGCTCGAACGGTGACGACAGACGCGCTGGGTGCCGCCATGCGCGCGCCATTCGGATATCGTCTCCATGCTCATCTCCCCGCGGCGCTGCGCCGTGCGTAGAGCAGATAGACGATCAGGCCGATCGCGTTCCAGCCGACGAAGCGCAATTGCGTCGCGCTCGGCAGGTTGATGAACAGGTAGCAGCAGCCGAGGATCGCCACGCCGCCGACCAGCGGCGCGGCGGGGACGCGGAAGGCGCGCGCGCGATCCGGCTCGCGGCGGCGCAGGACCAGCAGCGAGGCGCCGACCGCGACGAAGGCGCACAGCGTGCCCGCATTGGCCAGCGCGGCGATCTCGGCGAGCGGCAGGAAGGCGGCGATGGCGGCGACGATGATCGCGGTACCGATCGTCACCGCCACCGGCACGCCGCTGCGTGCGCTCACCCGCCCGATCGCCTGCGGCAGCAGCCGGTCGCGCGCCATCACGAAGAAGATGCGGGTCTGGCCGAACAGGAAGGCGAGGATGACGGTCGGCAGCGCGACGATCGCCACCGCGCCGAACACCGCCGCCGCCTTGCCGTGGCCGAGCGTGCGCAGCACCAGCGCGAGCGGCTCGGGGCTGTCCGCCATCACCGTATAGCTGAGCGCGCCGACCGCGGACGCCGCGACCGCGACGTAGATCACGATGCACGCCGCCATCGATCCGACGCCCAGCACCACCCACAGGCCGAGCAGCG
>CAZZZX010000588.1:0-2404 GCA_964658585.1 uncultured Novosphingobium sp. | reverse complement strand
CCAGTATCAGGTCGAGGAGCTCGACTCCGGCGACACCCCGCTCGAGCATATGGCGCGGGTCATGAAGGGGGCGACGCCCGCGGCGGTGCGCGCGCAGCTCGGCCGCTTCGGCTTCTCGGGCGACAAGGCGATCATGCAGGTCGGCAAGATGTCGGGCGGCGAGAAGGCGCGGCTGGCGCTCGCGCTCATCACCCGCGACGCGCCGCACATGCTGATCCTCGACGAGCCGACCAACCATCTCGACGTCGATGCGCGCGAAGCGCTGGTCCGTGCGCTCGGCGAGTATCAGGGGGCGGTGGTGATCGTCAGCCACGACCGCCACATGATCGAACTCGCCGCCGACCGGCTGGTGCTGGTCGATGGCGGTACCGCGCGCGACTATGACGGCAGCCTCGACGATTACACCGCGATGGTGCTCGCCAAGCCGCCCACCGAGAAGCGCAAGGGCAAGCTGGACAAGCGCGCGATGGCGCAGGCGCGCGAGCGCGAGCAGGCGCTGCGCCGGGACGCCAAGGATGCCGAGGCCGAGATGATCGCGCTCGGCAAGGAAAAGAGCGCGATCGACCGCGCGATGTTCGATCCATCGGGCGCGGACGCCAAGCTGGTCGCGCTCGGAATGAGCGAGCTGATGAAGCGCCATGGTGCGCTGGAGACCAGGCTTGGCGCTGCGGAGGCCCGCTGGATCGAGGCGACCGAGGCGCTGGAGGCGGCCGGGTAGGGGAGGCGCGGGCCGAGGTCCTGCGGTTCAGCTCGCGCCCGTTCGGGCCGAGCGAAGTCGCGGCGGCCTTCCTTATGCTGCGCGCGTCAGCCAAGGCTTGCGCTTGCGCTCCTCGTTCGCCCCGAGGACCAGCTCCTCCGGTGCGAAATCGTCGACCGCGATCACCCTGGCGATCGCCGCGTCCGCGGTTTCCAACGCGATGCACTCGCTCGACGTGATTGCATCGCCTGCCAAGCGCCAGTCCTTCACCCCGGCCTTGCGCAAGCGCGCGCGGATCGGCCGGGTCGCGTTGGCGCGATCGAAGGCATCGACGAGTTGCGCGACGGGTTGGTCCGGCGTGCCGACATAGACGTTCTCGATCAGCCGTGCGCGCGTCGCGGTGGGCTCGCTGACCAGCTGTGCGACCGTGCGGACCAGCCAGTCGGACGGGCCGCGACGGCGGCGGCCGAAGGGCAGGATGAAGAGGCGCAGCATCCAGCGCACCGCGCGATTGGGCATGTTGGCGATGACCTCGTCGAACCGCGTCTCGATCGTCGCCAGCCCGTCCTCCATGCAATACCGCACCAGCGGCCAGTCGGCGTCGAGACGGCCCTCGTCGTCCCAGCGCTTGAGCACGGCGCAGAGCAGATACATCTCGGACAGGATATCACCGAGCCGCGCCGACAGCAGCTCGCGCCGCTTGAGTTCGCCGCCGAGCGTCAGGAAGGCGATGTCCGAGATCATCGCGAAACCCGCCGAGACGCGCGACAACTGGCGGTAATAGGCGGTCGCGCGGCCGGCACGCACCGGGGCGGGGGCGAACAGGCCGCCGGTCCAGCTCCGGCCGAAACTGCGCATCGCGGTCTTGAGCGCATGGATTACATGCTTCCACAGCACCGCGTCGAAATCGGCGAGCGCGACCGCCTTGTCGGTGCGCCCCACCGCCCGGATTTCGTCGAGCAGATAGGGGTGCGCGCGGATCGCGCCCTGGCCGAACACCATCAGGCTGCGCGTCAGGATGTTGGCGCCCTCGACCGTGATCGCCACCGGAACGCCGCGATACTGGTCGCCGAGATAGTTGTTCGGCCCCTCGATGATCGCCTTGCCGCCATGCACGTCCATCGCGTCGTTGACGACGATCCGCATCCGCTCGGTGGCGTGGAGCTTCATGATCGAGGAGATCACCGCGGGATGATGGCCCTGGTCGAGCCCCGCGCAGGTCAGCCGGCGCGCGGCATCGAGCAGATAGGCGTTGGCACCGATCCGGGCGAGCCGCTCCTGGATGCCCTCGAACTCTGCGATCGGCAGGCCGAACTGGGTGCGGATGCGTGCATAGGCCCCCGTCACCAGCGCGCTGTACGCCCCCGAGGCGGCGGATTGCGACGGCAGCGAGATGCCGCGTCCGGCGGCGAGTGCGGACATCAGCATCATCCAGCCCTGCCCGACGCGCGCCTGGCCGCCGATCACGAGGTCCATCGGGATGAACACGTCCGTCCCGGAATTGGGACCGTTCTGGAACGCCTGCATCGCAGGCAGATGGCGCCGCCCGATCTCGACGCCGGGGAGGTCGGTCGGGATCAGCGCGACGGTGATGCCGAGATCCTCGACATCGCCGATCAGACGATCGGGGTCGGCGAGCTTGAATGCGAGACCGAGCACGGTCGCGACCGGGCCCAGCGTGATGTAGCGCTTGTGCCAGTTTAGCCG
>CAZZZX010000587.1:0-2404 GCA_964658585.1 uncultured Novosphingobium sp. | reverse complement strand
GTGATCCCGGCGCTGCCGGTCGTCGGCGATCGTTCGTAGCCGCTATGCGGACGGGATCGTCGCCTGCGCCATCATCCGTTTGCGGATTTCGCCCTTCAGCACCTTGCCGACTTTCGAGCGGGGCAGTTCGGGCCAGACCTCGAGCGACTTGGGCGCCTTGACGCTGCCGATCGCGGCCTTGGCGTGCGCGACGATCCCCTCGGGCTCTACATGGTGGCCGACGCGAAGCTGCACGACCGCACAGACGCGCTCGCCCCATTTCGCGTCGGGCAAGCCGAACACCGCGCAATCCTGGACCGCCGGATGCGATTGGAGCGCCTTTTCCACCTCGGCGGAATAGACGTTGAAACCGCCCGAGATGATCATGTCCTTCGCCCGATCGACGATGAACAGATAGGCGTCGGCATCGAGATAGCCGATGTCTCCGGTCCGATGCCAGCCGTTCGCCGTCGCTTCGGCGGTGGCGGCGGGGTTCCTGTAATAACCCTTCATCACGAGCGAACTGCGGACGACGATCTCGCCCGTTTCGCCGTTCGCCAGCATCGCGCCGTCGGGTGCGATCGTCGCGACCTCGACGAGCGGCCCCGGCCGGCCGGCGGACGACAGCCGTTCGGTCGCGACGCTGCCGTCGGCGCGGAAATGATCGGCGGGCGCGAGCGAGGAGATCATCATCGGCGCCTCGGTCTGTCCGAACAGCTGCGCCATCACCGGCCCGATCGCGTGCAGCGCGTCCTCCAGCCGCTTGGCCGAGATCGGTGCGGCGCCGTACCAGAAGCATTGCAGCGAGGACCGGTCGGTCTGCGCGAGCGCGGGATGATCGAGCAGCATGTAGATCAGCGTTGGGGGCAGGAAGGTGTGGGTGACGCGATGTGCGGCGATCGCCGCCAGGAACGCGCCGATGTCCGCCCTGGGCATGACGACGATCTCGCCGCCGAGCGCGAGGATGGGAAAGGCGAGCACGCCCGCGGCGTGGGTGAGCGGCGCCATCGCGAGATAGACGGGCCGGCCGCGGAACGGATACCCGATCAGCGTGAGCGCGGTCATCGTCTCCAGATTGCGATCGGTCAGCATCACGCCCTTCGGCACGCCGGTCGTGCCGCCCGTGCCGGGGATCATCACTACGTCGTCGATCGGATCGACGGCAAAGGGCGTGTCGTCGACGCCGTCCAGCCAGCGCTCGAGCGACGGCGCGAACGGCAGGTCGGCATCGAGACAGACGAGCGGTGCGAGCCGCGGCAGATCGGCGATCAGCCGTTCGACGAGGCCGGCGAAGCGCGCCTGGAAGAGCAGCACGGTGCAATCGAAGCCGTCGAGAACCTGCGCGTTCTCGGCGGCTTCGTTGCGCGGATTGATCGGGCACCAGACCGCCCCGGCGCGCCCGATCGCGAAGACGCAGGTGAACGCGGTCGGATCGTTCTCCGCGAGGATCGCGACGTGCGCGCCCGCCGTCGTACCCGATCGGGCCAGGCCCCGGGCGATGCGGCGGCTCAGCCGCTGTACCTCGGCATAGCTCAGCCGCACGTCGCCCATCGTCAGGCACGGCGCATCCGGGCCGAGCGACGCCCCCTTGTCGAGATAGTCGGGAAGGCGCACCCGCGGCTCAATCCTGGATCGTGACGACGGGCTTCATCACCAGCCCGAAGCTGCGCAGGATGCCGAGCAGTTCGCGGTGCCCGAACGCCTGGCAGGCGGAGGCGAAGCCGGTTCGGCGCGGCGGCTGCTGGAGCAGCAATGCTGCGCAATATGCCTGCAGCAATCCGGTCTGCTTGTAATTGCAGTTGCCGTGGATGACGGTGTGCGTGCGCGCCAGCGGTCCCGATCCGTAGACCGAATCGATCGTCGTGTTGACCCGCGGATTCTCGCGCGGCGGCATCGCCGCCTGGACCGAGGCCGCCATCTCGCCGAGCCTTTTCTCCTGCTCGTCGAGCGGCAGCGGCAGGATGTCGGTCTCGACCATCTTGGTCATCGCGACGACATTCTCCATCACCTCGCGCGCGAACACGCCGCCCTGGACCTTGCAGGTCGAGACGCGCGGATCGTCCTTGAACCAGATCGGGTGCGAGGTGCCTCCCCACGGCAGTGCCAGCGTGGTGAGATGCTGGCCGGGCACCGCGACCTCGAACCGGGTGTCGATCGGCCACTGCACATAGCGGTTGTTCTCGAGATAGAACCATTTCGCCTTGAGGATCGTGAAGATCGTCTGGGTCGAGGCGTAGGTCGGGAAACCCTTCCATAGCACCAGCACGTCGAGCGTATCCTGACCGGGCGTCTCCAGGCAGATGTTCGCGGCGATCTCGCCCAGCGTGTACATCTGCGCCACGCAGGGGCTGAGCAGCAGGCCCTTCTGCGCGAACCGCTCCGACCAGCGCTCCTGCGCCAGCAGCATCCAGTCCTGCTCACCCGT
>CAZZZX010000586.1:0-2406 GCA_964658585.1 uncultured Novosphingobium sp. | reverse complement strand
GTGCCCGCGCTGTGCGCGCTCGGGAAACTCCATGAGCCGACATGCTCGAGCCGGTCCGCGATCGGCGGGCGCGGGCGACGGATCAGATCCTTGCCGATCTCGACGATCAGCCGGCCGCCCGCGACGGTCGCGAACAGCCAGAGCGCGTCGCGCCCGCGCCGGCGCAGCGCGAGCACTGCGACCGCGACCAGTATGACCGGCCCCAGCACGCCGAACCCGCCGAGCGCCGAGAGCCTGACGATCTCGTGCGGCAGCGGGCCGGCATCGGCGAGGCGCCATGCGTGATGCAGCGGCAGATCGAGGCCGGTAGCCCAGCACACCAAGCCCAGCGCCAGCAGCATGAGGCCGCAGGACAGGCAGAAGATGGCGAAGCGACGATCCAGCATCCTGCGTCAGTGCCATATCCGAACGCCGTTCGCACTGAGCGAAGTCGAAGTGCGGTTCTCACGGTAGACGGGGCTTCGACTTCGCTCAGCCCGAACGGGCGTTTGGGAGGATCGAAAAGCGCGACTCCCACCAGCGGGAAAATATGCGAGACTCCGCCCATGCCATGGACCCGTCGCTCGTTACTGGGTAGCCTGATCGCCGCCACGACCGCCACCCCCGCCCTCGCCTACCGGCAGCGCGGGCTCGTCGCCGCCGCGGCGCCCGCGGTCGATCGTACGCTGGTCGCGCGCGCGCTCGATGCGCTGGCCGCGCACAGTGCCGCGATCTGGTCGCGCGACGTGATCGCGATCGCCGATTTCGGACTGCCCTCGGCGGTGCCGCGCCTCCACCTGATCGATATCCTGACCGGCACCACCACCAGCCTGCGCGTCGCGCACGGCAAGGGCTCCGATCCCGATCATACCGGGATGCTCCAGTCCTTCTCGAATGCGATGGGGTCGGCGGCGACCTCGGAAGGCGCGTATCTCGTCGGGGAGACCTATGTCGGTGTCCACGGCCTGTCGCGCCGCCTCGCCGGGCTCGATCCGAGCAATGCCGATGCCGAAGCGCGCGCGATCGTCATCCATTCGGCCTGGTACGCGAATGCCGATGTCGCTGCGCGGCAGGGCAGGCTCGGCCGCAGCGACGGCTGCTTCGCGGTCGCCGAGAGCGATATCGCGACGGTGCTGGCGCTGCTCGGCGAGGGTCGCCTGCTCTATGCCGGTCGCAGCCGACAGCAACCGTTGGCAAGCGAACGGATCATCGGCTAATCCTCTGCGTCACGAGGGGGCGGCGATGGCGGACGATGGGGCGGAGGCCGTGCTGCGGCCTGCCGGCAAGATCGACGAGAGCAACTGGCAGGCGTTCGCCGAGGATCTGCAGCGCGCGGTCGAACAGGCGATGGCCGGTGGTACGCAAGTGCTGCGGATCGACCTGTCGCAGGTCCCCTATATGTCCTCGCGCGGGCTGCGCGCGCTGACGCTGGGCCGCAAGGCGGCGGACGGCCGGGTCGAGATCGTTCTCGCCGCCGCCAATGCGCGGCTGCGCGAGATCCTCGCGATCAGCCGCTACGACAAGATCTTCCATGTCGCCGACTGACACCCTCTAACCGGGAAACGCCTTCATGCTGGTTCGCTTCTGGGGAACGCGGGGGTCGCTGCCGGTCGCTCTCAAGGCCGACGCGGTGACCGACAAGATCGCGCGCGCGCTGGTCGCCGCCGAGGGCATCCGCTTCGCCGACGTCGCGGGCGCGCGCCGCCCAGATCGCCGAGGACAAGGGCTGCGAGGAGATGCTCGGCTTCGCGACGCGCGCGACCTATGGCGGCGCGAGCGCCTGCGTCGAGATCGAGGGCGGCGACGACAGCTTCAAGGTCTGCGACATGGGCTCGGGCCTGCGCGAGTTCGGGTTGCGCGCCGCGGGGCTCACCGCGCGCGGCGAACGCCCGAAACGCTATCACATCTTCATGTCGCATCTGCATTGGGACCATATCATGGGCTTTCCCTTCTTCGGGCCCGCGTTCGATCCCGCCGCGACGATCGTCTTCCACGGCTGCCACGCCGAGATGGAGACCGCGCTGCGCCGCCAGCAGGAGGAGATCAGCTTTCCCGTCGCGTTCGACTGGCTCGCCGCCGACATCCGCTTCGACGTGATGGCGCCCGGCCGGCGCCACGAGATCGGCGGCCTCGCGGTCACCCCGATCAAGCAGCGCCACAGCAACGACAGCTATGGCTATCGCTTCGAGGCGCCCGACGGCACCGTCGTCTACTCGACCGATTCGGAGCACAAGGCGGACGATATGGAGGCGGAGGCCGCGTTCGAGGCGTTCTTCCACGGCGCCGATCTGGTCGTCTTCGACACCATGTATTCGCTCGCCGACTCGGTGACGATGAAGGCCGACTGGGGGCATTCGAGCAACATCGTCGCGGTCGACATGTGTCTTGCCGCCGGCGCGCGGCGGCTCGCGCTGTTCCACCACGAGC
>CAZZZX010000585.1:0-2413 GCA_964658585.1 uncultured Novosphingobium sp. | reverse complement strand
GCTTCCCGACACCGGCGGCAGGATTCCCGAGGCGCCGCCCGGGACGCGTCTGGTCGTGCTCGACGAGACCGGCCGCGATCTGTCGTCGCGCGCGCTCGCCGAGACGATCGGGCTCTGGCGCGACGACGGTGCGCGCGAACTGCGCTTCCTGATCGGTGCCGCTGACGGTCACGATGCGGCGACCCGCGCCGCGGCCGATCTGCTGCTCTCCTTCGGTCGCGCGACCTGGCCGCATCTGATGGCGCGTGCGATGCTCGCCGAGCAATTGTGGCGGGCGGGCAGCATCCTCGCCGGCCATCCCTATCATCGCGAGGGCTGACACCTCGCCATGCGTCGGCTAGCAGCGAAAGCCATGCACCGGGGGGCGCTTTCCATCCTTGTCGTCGCCGTGCTTGCCGGCACCATCGCACCCGCGCAGGCACCGGGGCTCGACAATGACCGCGCCGCGCTCATCACCGCCAAGCAGGCCGCGGCTGAGGCCGAGGCCCGTGCGACCGAACTCACCAGGGCGGCGGCGCAGGCCGACGACGAGGCGACGCGTGCCCGCACCGAGGCCGCGGCGCTCGCGCTGCGCGTCGCGGCGGCCGAGCAGGACATCAAGGCCGCCACCGCCCGCATCGCATTGATCGCTGCGCTGCAGGCGCGGCAGCGGCAGGAGATCGCGACCAGGCAGACGCCGTTGCTGCATCTGCTCGCCGCGCTGCAGACCATGGCACGGCGCCCGGCGGCGCTGGCGGTGGCGCAACCCGGATCGGTCGGCGATCTCGTCCACGTCCGGCTGCTGCTCGCCGACACGATGCCGGTCATCACCGCGCGCACCGCGGGGCTGCGCGAGGAACTGGCGCGATCCGATCGGCTCCATGCCGCCGCGCAGGCCGCGGTCGCCAGCCTTGCCGACAGCCGCACCATTCTCGCCGATCGCCGGCGCGATCTCGCCAGGGTCGAGCAATCCGCGACGCTCCGCGCGCAGCGCCTGGCCGAGCAGGCTGCCGACGAGGCGCAGCGTGCGCTCGGGCTGGGCGAGGAGGCGCGCGACATCGTCGACCAGATCCACACCCAGCAGGCCGCGGGCGACGTGCGCGCGCATCTGATCGATCTCGACGGACCGGTGTCGCGGCCGGGCGACGATGGCGCGGTGCCCCGCCGCGACGGTGTCGCGCGCTATCGCCTGCCGGTACCCGGCACGCTGACCGAGGGCTATGGCGAAGTCTCGGACACCGGCGTGCGGGCGCGCGGCGTGACGATGGCGACCGGACCAGGCGCCTCGGTGGTCGCGCCCGCCGCCGGACGGGTGCTGTTCGCGCGGCGGTTCCGCAGCTACGCCGATGTCGTGATCCTCGACCATGGCGGCGGCTGGACGACGACGCTGACCGGTCTCGCGTCGCTCGCGATCAAACCCGGGGATCGTGTGGCGCAGGGTCAGACGATCGGCCGCGCGGGCGAGGACAAGCCGCGCATCACCAGCGAATTGCGACGCAGCGGCCGCCCGATCGACATCGTCGCGATGGTGCAGGCCGGGTAATCACGGATACGCTATCGCGCGAACTCGGCGACGAGCTCGACATGCGTCGACCAGCGGAACTGGCCGACCGGGCGGATGCGGCCGAGCCGCCACCCGCCATCGGCCAGGATACGCGCATCGCGCGCGAAGGTCGCCGGATTGCACGAGACATAGACGATGCGACCGCATGTCGCGCCCGCCAGCGCGGTGATCTGCTCGCTCGCTCCCGCGCGGGGCGGATCCAGCACGACCGCGTCGAAGCGCGAGAGTTCGGCAGCGGTATAGGGCCGGCGGAACAGGTCGCGATGGTCGGCGGCCAGTGTCCGTCCGGCCCGTGCCGCGCCCGCCTTGAGCGCGAGCAGCGCGTCGCGTGCGCCCTCGGCGGCGAGTACGCGTCCCGGCAAGGCCAGCGCGAAGGTGCCGAGCCCGGCGAACAGGTCGGCGACGGTGGCCGCGCCGTCCGTCCCCGCGCGCACCGCCGCCACCAGAACCGCCTCACCGTCCGCGGTCGCCTGGAGAAAGCCACCCGCCGGCAGGCCGACCGCAACGCCCGACAGCGTGACCGTCACCGGCTCGGGCTCGAACCGCGCCTCGGGGCCGAGCCCGTCGTCCACCGAAATGCGCGCCAGCCGATGTGTCCGTGCGAACGCGGTGAGCGCCTCGGCTGCGGCGAGGCCCTCGGGTGCGAGCCCGACCAGGAGCAGGTCGATGCCTTGGTCGGCCAGCGTCATCTGCACCTCGCAACCCCGGCGATCGCGCAGCAGCGCGCCGAGCAGCGTGCGCAGCGGCGCCAGCAGCGCGAACAGTGCCGGCTCGAGCACCCAGCATTCGACGAGATCGACCACGTGCCGGCTCTTCGCCTCGTGGAAGCCGAGCGTCACGCGCCTGCCGGTCCGTTCGGCGCGCAGCGAC
>CAZZZX010000584.1:0-2417 GCA_964658585.1 uncultured Novosphingobium sp. | reverse complement strand
TCACCAAGGGCGAGATGATCTCCGAGGATCTCGGCATCAAGCTCGAGTCCGTCACGCTCGAGATGCTGGGCTCGGCCAAGCGCATCTCGATCACCAAGGACGACACCACGATCGTCGACGGTGCGGGCGCGGCCGATGCGATCAAGGGTCGTGTCGAGGCGATCCGCCAGCAGATCGAGAACACCACCAGCGATTATGACAAGGAGAAGCTCCAGGAGCGTCTCGCCAAGCTCGCCGGCGGCGTCGCGGTCATCAAGGTCGGCGGCTCGACCGAGGTCGAGGTCAAGGAGCGCAAGGATCGCGTCGACGACGCGCTCCATGCGACCCGCGCCGCGGTCGAGGAAGGGATCGTCCCGGGCGGCGGCACCGCGCTGCTCTACGCCTCCAGGGCGCTCGACGACCTCAAGGGCATCAACGACGACCAGACCCGCGGCATCGAGATCGTCCGCAAGGCGCTCCAGGCGCCGCTTCGCCAGATCGCGCAGAACGCGGGTCATGACGGCGCGGTCGTCGCGGGACGGCTGATCGACGGCAACGACCAGGACATGGGCTTCAACGCGCAGACCGAGCGCTACGAGAACCTCGTCCAGTCGGGCGTGATCGATCCGACCAAGGTCGTGCGATCCGCGCTGCAGGACGCGGCCTCGGTCGCCGGGCTGCTCATCACCACCGAGGCCGCGGTCGCCGAGGTCTCGGACGACAGGGCCGGGAGCCCCGCGATGGGCGGCGGCATGGGCGGCATGGGCGGGATGGACTTCTAGCCCGGCCGCGTCGATCGCCCGAGAGGGAGCCCGGGGCGAGCCCGGGTTCCCGTCAGGCGACGGCCTCCCTCAGCAGCGCCAGCACCATCGCCGCGTCGTGCGGGCGCGCGATCAGCAGGTCGGGGAGGTAGACATCGGCCTGGTTGTAGACGAGCGGACTGCCGTCGATCCGCGAGCAGTGCAGGCCATGCGCGCGCGCCACCGCGACCGGGGCCATGCTGTCCCACTCATACTGGCCCCCGGTGTGGAGATAGATGTCGGCTTGGCCGAGCACCACCGCCATCGCCTTCGCCCCCGCCGAGCCCATCGGCACCAGTTCGGCGTCGATCCGCGCGGCGAGATCGACCGCCTCCTTCGCGGGTCGCGTCCGGCTCACCACCATGCGGCGCCGCGCGGGCGGGGCGGGGACGGAACCGGCCCGATCGCTGCGCAGCACGAGATCGAGGCCGGGCAGCGCCACCGCGCCAACCTCCGCGACGCCGTCGATCGTCAGGCCGACATGCACCGCCCAGTCGGTGCGGCCCTCGCCATATTCGCGCGTGCCGTCGACCGGGTCGACGATCCACACCCGGCTCATGTCCAGCCGTGCGCCGTCGCACTTCATTTCCTCGGAGAGCAGCCCGTCCTCGGGTCGCGCCGCGCGCAGCGCGTGGACGAGGAACTGGTTGGCGGTCTGGTCGCCCGCCTTGCCCAGCGCCGCTTCCGCGAACACGCCGCTGTCGCGCACCTCAAGCAGGATGCGCCCCGCGATCCCGGCGAGGTGCGCGGCAAGCTCGGCATCGGTCATCGCCCCGCTCATGGCACCAGCCTCGCGACGATCAGGTCCGCGGCCTCGTCCGGGGTGAGGCCGGTGGTGTCGATGCGGATCTCGGGGTGCTCGGGCGGCTCGTAGGGGCTGTCGATCCCGGTGAAGTTCTTGAGCTGCCCGGCGCGCGCCTTGGCGTAGAGCCCCTTGACGTCGCGACGTTCGGCCTCGGCGAGCGGGGTGTCGATATGCACCTCGATGAACTCGCCCGGCGCCATCATGTTGCGCACCATCTCGCGCTCGGCGCGGAACGGCGAGATGAAGGCGGTGATGACGATCAGCCCGGCATCGGTCATCAGCCTGGCGACCTCGCCGACGCGGCGGATATTCTCGACGCGATCGGCATCGGTGAAGCCCAGATCCTTGTTGAGCCCGTGGCGGACATTGTCGCCGTCGAGCAGGAAGGTGTGGCGGTTCATCCGCACCAGCCGCTTCTCGACCAGATTGGCGATCGTCGACTTGCCCGCGCCCGAGAGACCGGTGAACCACAGCACCGCGGCCTTCTGGTTCTTGAGATCGGCATGTCGCTCGCGGCCGATGTCGATCGCCTGCCAGTGGATGTTGCGGCCACGGCGCAGTGCGAAGTGGATCATGCCCGCCGCGACGGTGGCATTGGTGATCTTGTCGATCAGGATGAACCCGCCCAGCGTGCGGTTCTGGTCGTAGGGCTCGAACACGATCGGCTTGTCGGTCGAGAAGTTGGTGACGCCGATCGCGTTCAGCTCCAGCGTCTTGGCCGCGAGGTGCTCCATCGTGTTGACATTGACCTGGTATTTGGGCGCCTGCACGGTCGCGGTCGCGATCTGGGTGGCGGTCTTGATCCAGTAGGGCCGGCCGGGCAGCATCTCCTC
>CAZZZX010000583.1:0-2417 GCA_964658585.1 uncultured Novosphingobium sp. | reverse complement strand
CATCGTCCGCGAAGATCAGCCGGCAGCCGACCTTGTCCGCCGCGGCCGCGATCTCCTCGGATACGCCGCGGCTGTTGAGCAACGTCGCGACCGCGCCGATGCGGGTGATCGCGACGAAGGCGGTGAACCATTGCGGCAGGTTTCGCATCGCGATGCCGATCCGGTCTCCGGGCCGGATATCGTAGCGTGCGCGCAAGGCCGCGCCGAGCGAGGCCGCCTCGTCGATCACCTCGCTGCAGGTGCGGCGCTCGCCCAGATATTCGACGAGGGCGGAGGCGCCGTGCTCGGCGACGGCTTCGTCATAGAGGCGGCTGAGATTGGATGGCGTGCACCGATAGATCCTGAGCGTCTCGCCGCGGACCGAAACCTCCTCCAATGCGAACGGACCATCCGCGGCGGTCAGCTCCGCCACCGCCTCGCGATAGTTGCGCAGCACCTCGTCGCTCATCGATTCCTCTCGCCCTAATACCCGTCACGCCGCGTCGCGTTCGACTTGGCGTCCGGCCTTTCCCGGCAGTTTGGCCCCCGTAATTCCGATGGATCCGGATCGGCGGACACCGTCGAATCCTCTAACCAACTTGATCGCGGACGGGAATAAGCGATACATGTTTTTCCCAAGATCCGACCCGATGCTCTCGCCTCAGGAAGAGCCCGGCCGGTGCGAGGAGAGCGATATGCGCGCGACGCTTGTGATCCGCGGTGGAACCGTGGTCGACGGTTCGGGCACGGCACCTTCCCCCGCCGACGTCGCGATCGCGGCAGGGCGGATCCTCGCGGTCGGCGCACTCGACGGCATCGACGTGGAGGGCGCCGAGACGATCGACGCCACCGGCTGTATCGTCACCCCGGGCTTCGTCGACATCCATACCCATTATGACGGGCAGGCGATCTGGTCGGACCGCTTGCAGCCCTCCTCGGTCCACGGTGTCACCACCGTCGTCGCCGGGAATTGCGGTGTCGGTTTCGCGCCGTGTCGCAAGCAGGATCACGACGTGCTGATCCGGTTGATGGAAGGCGTCGAGGATATTCCGGGCGCGGTGATGGCGGAGGGCCTGGCCTGGGACTGGGAGACGTTCGACCAGTATCTCGACGCGCTCGAGGCACGGCCGCGCGACATCGACATCGCCACCTATATCCCGCACTCGCCGCTGCGGGTCTATGTGATGGGCCAGCGCGCGATCGACCGCGAGCCCGCCAACGACGACGATCTCGCGCAGATGCGCACGATCGTGCGGCAGGGGATCGAGGCCGGGGCGCTCGGCTGCGCGACCTCGCGGCTGTTCATGCACCGCACATCGGCGGGCGAGCTGATCCCGACCTACGACACCGAGGAACGCGAACTCGATGCGCTGGCGGGCGGCATGGCGGATGCCGGGGGCGGGCTGCTGCAACTCGTCCCCAATCTGGTCGGCGACGATCAGGCGGGCGAGCTGGCGCTCATCGCCCGCGTCGCCGGGCGCGCCGGCGTGCCGGTCACCTTCACCTCGGGCGCCCGCGAGGATCCGACCCAGCTCACCGGTCCGCTCGATCGCTACCGCGGGGAGGGGCTCGATCTCTCGGCGCAGATCTATCCGCGCCCGATCGGCATGGTGGTCGGCCTCGGTCTCTCCTGGAACCCGTTCAGTTTCTGCGCGAGCTTCGCGCCGCTGGTGCCGCTCCCGCCGGCCGAGCGCGCCGAGCGGATGCGCGATCCCGCGCTGCGCGCCGCGGTGACCAGCGAGGAGCCGGACATCGGCAAGTTCCCGCTCGCCCGCCAGACCCGCATCTTCGAGCGGATGTTCCCGCTGCGCGAAGGCTTCGACTATGAGCCCGCCGCCGGCGAGAGCGTCGCCGCGCTGGCCGCGGCAGCGGGTGTGTCGCCGGTGGAACACGCTTACGACCTGCTGCTCGGCGACGACGGGCAGGCGATGCTGTTCGTCGCGATGGGCAATTATCTCTCGGGTTCGCTCGATCCGGTCCGCACGCTGATGGACAATCCCGGTACGGTGCTGGGGCTGGGCGACGGCGGCGCGCATTACGGGATGATCTGCGACGCGAGCTTCCCGACGACCCTGCTGTCGCACTGGGTGCGCGACCGGGCGCAGCGCCGGGTGTCGATCGAATGGGCGATCCACGCGCTCGCCCGCCGTCCGGCCGAGATTGCCGGCCTGCGCGATCGCGGGCTGCTCGCGCCGGGCTACAAGGCCGATCTCAACGTGATCGCGCTCGACGCGCTGACCCTGCACAAGCCCGTGGTCGTCCACGATCTGCCCGCCGGCGGACGTCGCCTGATGCAGTCGGCAACCGGCTATCGCGCGACGATCGTCGACGGGACGGTGACCTATCGCGACGGCGTGGCGTCGCAGGCGCTGCCGGGGCGGCTGGTCCGCGGCCGCCGCGGCGATCCGATCGAGGCGATCGCCGCGCAATAGGGTCAG
>CAZZZX010000582.1:0-2419 GCA_964658585.1 uncultured Novosphingobium sp. | reverse complement strand
GGTGGATGCGCGCAATACCGCCGCGCTGGAACCCGGACGCTACATCCGGCTCACCGCCACCGATACCGGGACGGGCATGGACCGCGCGACGCTGGAGCGGGCGACCGAACCGTTCTTCTCGACCAAGGGCGTCGGCAAGGGCACCGGGCTCGGCCTGTCGATGATCCACGGCCTTGCCGCCCAATCGGGTGGTACGCTCCAGCTGACCAGTTCGCCGGGCCGCGGAACGTCGGTCGCACTGTGGCTCCCGGCCACCGATGCCGCGGCGGATGCGGATACGCCGGCGATCTCGGAGCCGGTCGCGGCCCCGCGCGCGGCGACCGTCCTGCTGGTCGACGACGAGGAACTGGTCCGGTCGGCCACCGCGGACATGCTGCGCGACGTCGGCTATTCGGTGGTCGAGTTCGCATCGGCAAGCCAGGCGCTTGCCGCGATCCGCTCCGGGATCGAGGCGAACGCGCTGGTCAGCGATTATCTGATGCCGGGCATGACGGGCGGCGCACTCATCACCGAAATCCGCAGCATGGGCAATCGGCTGCCGTGCCTGCTCATCACCGGCTATGCCGCCGCGGGGCAGGACGTTCCGGACAACGTCCCGCGGCTCGCCAAGCCGTTCCGTCAGGTCGAACTGACGGCACGGCTCGACGAACTCCTGCGGAACGCGACGCCGGGCAAGGTCCGCCTGCGCGCTGTCGAATAAGCGCAGACGGCGCCCGGGCGCCGCTCCCGGGCCTCACGCGTCGGCGGGCGCGAGGAAGGCAGCGGCGTCGAGATCGGTATCGAGCTCGCGCTCCCAGAGACGAAGCCGGCCGCACGTCTTGACGAACGCCTTGGCGTCCGCCGCCTTGCCGAGTTCGATCAGGCCCTCGTCCATGTCCGCGGCGGCGATCCCCGCCTTTTCGATCAGCGGCAATGCGTCGGCGGTGTAGCCGATGAACTTGCTGTGGCCGAACGCGTCGCTGACGAAATCCTTGGCGGTCTTGTCCTTGGCGAGCATCGCCGCGCCATCCGCCGACAGGACGAGCGCGACGGCGTCGTACAGTATCGACGGTCCGCCATCGATCTTCTGCTTGGCCTCGACCAGCGTCCCGTCATCAAGCGTCGCGCCGGCGACCTTGGGCGTGATGATCTCGTAAACCGCGCCCGCAGCCTCGACCGCACCGATCAGCGCGGTGACGATCGCGGCCTGCGCACCGTCTGTCACCAGGATGCCGAGCTTGCGCCCCTCGAAGCTGCCCTTGGCGGTCTTGGCGATGCTGAGCGCGTCGGAGGCCGGCAGATCGGTGCGCGTCGCCACCGCGGCCTTGGCGGCATCAGGCATCGCCTTGAGCCCGAGCCCGGTCGCGACCGTCGTCGCCAGCTTCTCGTCGATGTTGCGCAGATGGCCGACCATCGTCTCGCGGATGTCGACCCGCTCGACCTTGGAAAGCTCGAAGACCAGCGCGTCGCCGATATGCTTGCGCTCGATATCGGTCTGGCTGATGAAGAACTGCCGCGCCTGGCTGTAATGGTCGGCGAAGCTCGGCGAACGAACCTGCGCCTTGCGACCGGTCTCCTCCGCCGCGAAGTGCTTGTAGCCGGTCGTCGGGCTTTCGCGCGGGCCGTCCCAGCTGTTGGGCTCGTAATTGGCACGGCCCTTGGGGTTGCGCATCGCCATATGGCCGTCCTGCTGGAAATTGTTCACCGGCACCTTGGGCGCGTTGACCGGGATATGCGTGAAATTGGGGCTGCCGAGCCGCTTGAGCTGCGTGTCGAGATAGGAGAAGTTGCGGCCCTGGAGCAGCGGATCGTTGGTGAAGCCGATGCCGGGCACGACGTTCTGCGTGCAGAACGCGACCTGCTCGGTCTCGGCGAAGAAATTGTCGACGACGCGATCGAGCACGAAGCTGCCGATGATCCTGACCGGAACCTGCTCCTCGGGGATCAGCTTGGTCGAATCGAGCACGTCGAACTCGAAACCGTCGGCGAAGTCGTCGTCGAACAGTTGGACGCCGAGCTCCCATTCGGGCGGCGTTCCCTGCGAGATCGCGTCCCACAGATCGCGGCGGTGATAGTCGGGATCCGCGCCGTTGATCTTGACCGCCTCGTTCCACAGCACGGATTGCAGGCCCAGCTTGGGCTTCCAGATGAACTTGACGTAGGTGCCCTTGCCGTCCGCATCGATCAGCCGGAAGGTGTGGACGCCGAAACCCTCGATCATCCTGAATGAGCGCGGGATCGTGCGGTCGGACATGATCCACATGATCATGTGCATCGATTCGGGCGTCAGGCTGATGAAGTCCCAGAAATTGTCGTGCGCGGTCTGTGCCTGCGGGAAGCCGCGATCGGGCTCCTGCTTGGCGGCATGGATCAGGTCGGGAAACTTGATCGCATCCTGGATGAAGAACACCGGGATGTTGTTGCCGACGATGTCCCAGTT
>CAZZZX010000581.1:236-2421 GCA_964658585.1 uncultured Novosphingobium sp. | reverse complement strand
CATCAGGCCGCTCCGCGCCTTCAGCCCGCGCCGGTCGGTCAGCGCACGCAACACCGCGTCGGGGATCTTGCCGAGCCCGGTCTGGATCGTCGCGCCGTCGCGGACGAACGCCGCGACATGACCGGCGATCGCGCCCGCCACCTCGTCCGCCGATGCGGCGGGGACGCCCAGCAACGGCTGTTCGCCCTCCAGATAGGCGGTCAGTTCGGCGAACGGGATCCCGCGATCCCCGGGCGTCCGCGGCATGGCGGGATTGATGTGCGCGATCCGGACCGGAATGTCCCGCCACAGCTCGGCGATGAAGGCGACCTCGGTCCCGAAGCTGCAGAAGCCGTCGGCATCGGGCGGCGAGCACATGACCAGGGCCGCGTCCGGCCTGCGGCGACGCAGTTCGACGAGGATGTCCTGATAGCAGAGCGGCAGGAACGCGACCCGGTCGCCCGCCGCGCGCAGCTCGGGCGTCAGGAAGAACGTCAGCACCCGGCAGTCGTCGTTGGCGAGCCAGGTCCGCCGGTTGAGCCCGCCGACGAAGATGCCGCTGAACGTCATCGCGCCGAGCGCCGCGCCCGCCGCCATGACCGCATCGCCAAGCAGCGCGGACTCCGCCGAGCAGGCCGACACCAGGGTCAGGCCGCCCGGCGGCAGCACCGATGCCAGCTCGCCCGGCTCGATCCGTCGCGGCATGGCGGCGCGACCCGCGCTTATTTCACGAAGGCGTGGAAGTCGGGCTTGCGGCGCTCGTTGAAGGCGTTGACGCCTTCCTTGGATTCCGCGGTGTCGTAGAACAGCTTGACCGCGTTGAGCGCCATCTGGCTGATCCCGCGGATATTCTCGCTGTCCGCGTTGAACGATCGCTTGGCGAGCGCCAGCGCGGTCGGCGAGCGTTCGCCGATCGTGTCGGTCCACGCATCGACCGCGGCATCGAGCTCTGCGGCGGGCACGACCTTGTTGACGAGGCCCATCTCCAGCGCCTGCTGCGCGGTGTATTGCTCGTTGAGGAACCAGATCTCGCGCGCCTTCTTGTCGCCGACATGGCGGGCGAGCAGCGCCGTTCCCCAGCCGCCGTCGACCGACCCGACCTTGGGGCCGACCTGGCCCAGCTTGGCGGTGTCGGCGGCGATGGTGAGATCGCACAGCGTCGCGAACACGTTGCCGCCGCCGATCGCGAAGCCGTTCACCCGCGCGATCACGGGCTTGGGGATGTCGCGGATGATCGACTGGAGTTCGTCGATCGGCAGCCCGACGATGCCGCGGCCGTCATACTGGCCCTCGTGCGCGGACTGGTCGCCGCCGGTGCAGAACGCCTTGTCGCCGGCGCCGGTCAGCACGACGCAGGACACGCCCTTGTCGTCGGCGGCGCGCTTGAACGCCGCGATCAGCTCCTCGATGGTCTGCGCGCGGAACGCGTTGTAGAGCTTGGGACGGTTGATGATGATCCAGGCGGCGCGCTTGCGCACCTCGTAGATCACGTCCTCGAAGGCGGCGGGATCGATCATGGTCAGTCTCCGGTCTTGTGCAGATTGCGATAGATCGAGCTGACGCGCGCGACGGGATCGCCCGCGACGGTCAGCATGGCTTGGACGAAGATCATCGTGCGCGTGGTCCTGGCGACGGTCACCGCCGCCTCGACCCAGGCGCCGACGGGCGCGGGCGCGAGATAGTCGACCGACAGGCTGATCGTCGGGCTGTGCGGCAAACCCTCCTCGCGGCCGCCGCGGTGCGCCATCAGCAGGGTGTCCGCGAAGGTCGCCATCGCCCCGCCATGGCAGGTGCCGACGGGGTTGCCGTGCGCCTCGCGCACGCGGAAACCCATGCGCTGCGTGGCGCGATCGACATAGACCGGGCCGAACCCGGCGCCGAAGCCGGGCCCGAGATCGGCGCGCGTGAAGCCGTCCGGAATATCGTCGTCCGCCACCGCGTGTCAGATCATGTTCATGCCGCCGGCGACCGAGAAGGTCTGGCCGGTGATGAAGCCCGCGTCGTCGGAGGCGAGGAAGGCGACGATGCCCGCATAATCCTCGGGCTCGCCCATGCGCTTCAGCGGGATGCCGCGGACCATCGCGTCCTTCCATTTCACGGCCTGCTCGCCCTCGCCGAGCACGGTCGCCATCATCGGCGTGTTGGTCGGCCCCGGGCACACGACGTTGAGCAGCACGCCCTTCGACGCGAGTTCGCGTGCGATCGA
>CAZZZX010000581.1:0-226 GCA_964658585.1 uncultured Novosphingobium sp. | reverse complement strand
GATGACGCCGCCCTTGCACGCCGAATAGACCGCCTCGGTGCTGGTGCCGACGCGCGCGGCGTCCGAGGCGATGTTGATGATCCGGCCGCCGCGCCGACCGACCATCAGCGGCGCGACCGCGTGATGGGTGTAGAGCACACCGTAGAGATTGATGCGGATGATCTTGTCCCACAGCGGCTTCTCGGTGGCGAGGAACGGCGCGGGCTGGTCCCATCCGGCATTGTTG
>CAZZZX010000580.1:0-2421 GCA_964658585.1 uncultured Novosphingobium sp. | reverse complement strand
GTCGAGGCCTTCGACTTCGTGCGCCGTCCCGCCGAGATCCGCGCGGCGGCGTAACCGCAGGACGGAGCGCCAGCCGCCCACCGGGCGCCGGCGCTCCGCTCTCGTGGTCCGCCGGGCCAAGCCCTTCGGAATCCGCGCGGTCAGGCGATGATATCGGGGAGCAGCGCGTCCTGGAGCTGTTCGATCTCGTCCTTGAGCCGCAGCTTGCGCTTCTTGAGGCGGGCGATCTGGATCTGATCGGGCAACGGCACCGCGGCGAGTGCCCCGATCGCGGCATCGAGATCGCGATGCTCGAGCCGCAGCATCGCCAGCCGTCGATCGCCGTCCTCGCCGTCCATCGCGCGCCTGCCCCGCCCCGCTCCGCGGAGAGGTCCGCGGATGCGCCGCCGGGATGCCCCGCGCAGGCGAAACGTGCAACCCCCGCGCGCCGTCACCGGACTGTCGCAAATTCGCATGCGGCTCGCCGCATTAGACCAAGACATACGGGACACGAATCGCGATCGGTGATTTACTTAGTCTCCCACTGCCCAACAGCGAGGAGGACCCGAATGAGCAATTCGTATTCCACCAGCCTGATTGCCCGTCATGCCGGGCTCGATGCCAGGATCGCCGACGAGGCCCGCCGCCCGTCCCCCGATCAATCGCTGCTCGCCCGGCTCAAGAAACAGAAGCTCAAGATCAAGGAAGCGCTCGCCCGGTTCTAGCGCCGGCGTCGTCGCTCCCCGGTCCCGGACCGGGGAGCCAGACGCGGTGCGTTCAGCGTGGCTTGAGCGGCGGCCGGCGATAGTCGCGGCCGAGTGTCTGGATGATCGACTCCGCCGTATTGACCGTCTTCACGACCTTGGGCTTGCGCGCACGGGCCTTGTCGACCGGATGGTCGAAGGCGATGCCGATCCGTCCGGCCTCCGTCCACGCGACCGAACCGCGCACCGCGCCGATCCCGTCGAGTTCGACCACCACGCCGGCGCCGACTCGATAATCCGCACTCGACTGGGCCATCAAACCACCCGACGATACGTTACGGACACGGACCGTCTCGCCGTTGCCCGGTGCGCCGTCGATCTGGATGCGCGCCAGCACGAGCAGGCTGTCGCGCTCGTCGCGGCGCTGTGCCTCGGTGCCGTCCTGCGAATGATTGCCGATCGGACTTTCTTCCACCTGGTCTGCCCTACGCTCCGCGACCGCCGTCGCCGAATGATATTACCGGTGATCGTAGCAAGCGGGCTATGGATAAACCATTAAACGGTGTCAGGAATCGTCCCGCAATCAGTCGTCGCGCGAGATTTTTTCGTTACGCTCGTGGCGTTCCTGCGCCTCGACGGTCATCGTCGCGATCGGGCGGGCCTCCAGCCTGGCGATCGAGATGGGTTCGCCGGTCACCTCGCAATAGCCATATTCGCCGTCGTCGATACGCCGCAGCGCGGCATCGATCTTCGAGATCAGCTTGCGCTGGCGATCGCGGGTACGCAGTTCGATCGACCAGTCGGTCTCGCTCGAGGCACGATCGGTGATGTCGGGCTCGCGCATCGAATCGACCTGGAGCTGGGCCAGCGTCTCGCGCGCCTCCATCAGGATCGAGTCCTTCCAGGCGAGCAGCTTACGCCGAAAATAGGCGGCCTGACGCCGCCCCATGAACGGCTCGTCACCGCTTGGCCTGTAATCGTCGGAGAGGATCACCGGACCGGTGCCCTCGCCGCTGTCCAACATCCCCACCGCCGTCGCCATGTCGCCTCCGAGCCGCTGGGAAGTGCTGTCGAATGCGCCGAACGCCGCATTGCAGGACGCCCCTTTTACCCGAGCCGGCCCTATATCGAGGGGCACGCACGGCGACAAGCACGGACGTCGGACGGGCGCGGCGGTGGCACCGCTCGCCGCGCGATCGTGGCCGCAGCGCAACAGTGCGGCTCTCGTGCCGCAATTCGCGCCGATTAACCATCAAGCCAAGGTTTTCGGCCCCATTTCGGGACGACCGCGCCGCCATGGTACCCCAGTCCGCTTGCGATTAAGGGATATTTTGGCATTGATCGATAGACACAAGACAGCGCTCCCTCTCCGCCATGCGGCGACACGGGAGCCGTTATAGGGGCGAGTGGAATGTCTGTTCGGATGGCCCTGTCGAAACTGTGCGCCTGTGCATGTGGCGGCGCTCTGGTCGGCGGCGGTGCGGTTCATTATGCCGAGAAGCCGGTGGTCGAGCGCGTCATGCACAAGGGCGCCGCCGTCGCCTATCACCGACCCGCGGTGCGCCGCGTCGCCTCGATCCGCCGAACCGTGCGGACGACGACGACCTGTACGCCGGCCACGGTCCAGATCGCTGCCGCGCCTGCGCTGCCGGTTCCCTATGAGGCGCCGATCGCCGGCGGTGCGGTCGGTCCTGCGATCATCGGCGGCGGCTTCGCACCGGGGCTGGGCGGCTTCTTC
>CAZZZX010000579.1:0-2422 GCA_964658585.1 uncultured Novosphingobium sp. | reverse complement strand
CGATATAGGGCTCGGTGTTCGGTCGCTTGTCGAACAGGTTGTTGGCGCCCACCGCGAGCGTGATCCGCGGCGTCGCGTGATAGTCGAGCTCCAGGTCGGTGATGCCGGCGGCCTTGTTGCGGGTATAGGTGTAGGTGCCGCCACCATCGTTCAGGAAGGCGCTCGCCTTGCTGAAATAGGTCTCGCGGCCGATGAGCTGGAACGCCCCGATCGAATAGTTGACCGCGCCGATCACCTTGAACTTCGGCAGCGCGGTGGTCAGGAAGCTCTTGAGCTGCGGGTCGAACAGCGACTGGCCGCCGCCCAGCCCCGCCGCCACCGCCGCGGCGTTGAACGCCACCAGCGTTGCCGGATCGGTGCCGTTCCTGGTGACCTTGGTCCGGTTGTACGCACCCGACAGCGTGAAGGTCGCCTTGCCGAGCGTATCGAAATCGGCATCGTAGCTTGCCACCACGTCGATGCCGCGCGTGCGCGTGGTCGGCCCGTTGACGAAGGATTCGATGCCGATGTTGGCGAGGTTCTCGACCGAGTAGCCGCTCTGATCGATCGCCAGCCAGATCGGATCGCGCGGATCGCCGTTGGCGAAGCGGGTGTCGATCTCCGCGCTGCCGACGATGCGCTTGCGGATCCTGATCTGGTAGGCGTCGGCGGTCAGCGTGAACCGCGAGATCGGGCGCAGCACCACGCCCGCCGAATAGTTGGTCGACTTTTCGGGCTTGAGCTTCTGGATGCCCGCCAGCGAGGCGGCGGTCGAGTTGGGCGCGAGCTGGACGAAGGCCGAGGTCGGCGAGACGTTGACCTGGGTGTAGAATTCCTCGGCGAGCGTCGGCGCGCGGAAACCGGTCGATGCGGTACCGCGCACCGCGATCGCGGGGGTGAAGTCGTAGCGTCCGGAAACCTTCCAGTTGGTGGTGCCGCCAAAGTCCGAATAATGCTCGTAGCGCACCGCGCCATCGAGCTTGAGCCCCTCGATCGGCGTCAGCGCGGCATCGCCGTAGACCGCATAGTCGTCGCGGTTGTGATCGCCCGCCGATGCCGGGCTGTAGCCCGGGAAGGACTGCGCGCCGGTGCCGAAATAGGACTCCGGGCTGCCGGCGTTGATGTCGTAGGTGTTGCGGCGATACTCCGCGCCCGCCGCCAGCGTCGCGAACGTGCCGATCTGCCGCGTCAGGTCGAGGTTGCTCGTCCATTCGGAGGAGAAGAACTTGCCGTCGTAGAAATCGGTCGGGGTGGTGAGCGTATCGAGGAAGATCTGCCTGTTGGCCGAGTGCAGCGTGTAGATGCTGGCGCGATCCGATCCGTAGGTCGTGCTCAGATCGTAATGCCAGTCGCCGATGTCGCCGCGGAAGCCCGCGGTCACGCTGTTGTCGACCTCGCGGATCGCCTCCTGCGGGTGGAAACCGCTGCGCGAGAAGATGTAGTTCGGATTGGTCGCGACGGTCGCATTGTAGACGTCCGACGACACCGTGCCGAGATCGACGCCCGGCGTTCCCGCATAGACGAGACGGTTGGGCAGGCGGATGTTCTCGTACGACTCGCCCTTGCGATAGCCGATCGAGCCGAAGCTGTAGAATTCGATCGGGTCGGCGATCTGGTAGCCGGTATTGTAGGAGAACACGCCGAAGTGCGAGCGTGAGTCACCGTCGATCGGATTGACGTGGGGATAGTTTGCGAGCCCCCGATAGTCGCTCGCCAGGGCGCCGGTGATGCTGCTCGGCAGCGCGCCGGTATCCGGATCGAGCACGCGGATGTCCTGCTTGCCGCGCTGGCTGAAGTCGTGAAACCGGTAGAAACCGGTCATGTTCAGATAGCCGCGATCGGTCACCCAGCCATAGTTGAGCGCCGCCGAATAGGTCTCGCCGTCGCCCTGATAGTATTTGCCGCCGGTCGCCGAAAATTCGCCGCCCGCCTTCTTCTTCTGGATGATGTTGATGACGCCGGCGATCGCGTCCGAGCCGTATTGCGCGGCGGCGCCATCCTCGAGCACCTCGATATGATCGATCGATTCGGGTGTGATATAATCGAGATCGGGTGCGGCACCGCCCTGGAACGGCCCGGCGAGGACGTGGAGATTGGCCGAGCCGTGCCGGCGCTTGCCGTTGAGGAGGACCAGCGTCTCGTTGGGGCTCAGTCCGCGCAGCGCGGCGGACAGCGTGAGGTTGGCGGCGTCGTTGGCGAAGGCCTCCGCGGTGAACGACGGCACCAGCTGGGTCAGCACCTGGTTGAGGTTGGGCTGGCCGACATGGCTGATCGCCTCGGCGCCGACCAGCTTGATCGGCGCGGCGCTCTCGGCGACCGTCACGCCGGTCGCGCGGGTGCCGGTGACGATGATCTCGGATCCGCTGTCCGGCGCTGGCGCGTCGCCGGTTTCGGCGGCGGCGGCATGCACGGCTACAACTCGCTCGAGGGCACCTTCCTCGGG
>CAZZZX010000578.1:0-2423 GCA_964658585.1 uncultured Novosphingobium sp. | reverse complement strand
GGTCAGCGGATCGTTGATCATCGGCGCGTTCAGGATCGTGTCGAGATCGACCGGCGCGCGACGCCAGGCATGATCGGCGAGCGTGCCGTTCCGGAACGCCTTCTGGGCCACGAGGCCGAGCGTCCTCGCGCTGATGCCGTGCAGCGTCATGTAGCGCTGCAGCTTCAGCGCGAAGAACTGGGTGGTGAGCATGAAGCCGGTCTCGCCGTACCAGTCGGGCAGGCCCCAGTCGGCCGGTTTGGGATCGAATGCGCCGCGATCATGCTTGTCGAAGCCGACCGCGAGGCCGATCTCATATTCGCCGCTGGCGATCGCCGCGCGCGCCGCCGCGAGCGACGATCCGCCGGTCGCGCAGCCGTTGGCGACGTTGACGAACGGCAGCCCGGTCAGTCCGAGCTCGTTGACCATGATATCGGCCGCTCCGCTCGCGTGCGAACCGCCGAACGCGAACTGGAGATCGCCCCATGCGACGCCGGCATCGGCGAGCGCCTCACGCACCGCGAAGACGCCCTGATCGCGGCCCGAACGGCGATCGGTCCGACCGAACGGGTGGATCCCGATACCGATGATGCACACGTCGCTCACGTCACGGGTCCGAACGCGAAGGTGGCGCGATCCGCATCGAACGGAATGATCCGCAACGCGAGCGCCATGCCGATCCGCGGCGCATCGATATCCACGAGGCGCGTCTCGACGATCAGCTCGCCGGGCAGTTCGACGTAGCCGATCATATAGGGAACGAAGGGCACCGGCCCGCGATAGGGCGGTCGTTTGGGTTCGAAGCGCTGGACGGTCCACGACCAGAGCGTTCCGGCGCGCGCCAGCGGAACCGGGCGATAGTGCGCGGCGGCATCGCCCTCGGGCATCGGGAAACGGAGCCGCCCGTCCTCGTCGATCCCGGCGATCAGCCGCGCATCATCGGTCCACAGCCCCTGCGCGACGGGGATCATCACCGTCATGCCGCCCGCGCGAAGCTGGCGAGTTCGCTCGCGGGATCGCCGAACAGTCTGGACAGCAGCAAGACGCGCTTATGGGCATGGCCGACGACGAGTTCGTCGGTGACGCCCATGCCGCCGTGGAGCTGGATCGATTCTTCGCCGATATGGATCGCGCGCTCGCTGATGAAGGCCTTCGCGCCGGCGATCTCGGCGTGCCAGTGCGTACCGCGCTCCGCAAGCGCCGCGCGCCACAGGGTCGAGCGCATCTGCTCGAGCATGGCGTAGCAATCGACAAGCCGGTGCTGCACCGCCTGGAACTTCGCGATCGGCTGGCCGAACTGCTCGCGCTGGCGGACATAGGCCAGGGTTTCGTCGAACAGCCGCGATGTGAGGCCGACCGTCTCCGCTGCAGCCATCAGTCGCGTCTCGGTGACCGACTGCTGCCAGGCCGCGCCATCGACCGCGATCCCCGGGGTGTCGCGAAAGGTGATCTGTGCAGCACTTCCGCCATCGACGACGACATAGGGCTGACGTGCGGCCGCGTCGCCCTGCACCGCGAGAACCATCATCCCGTCCGTGGTTGCGGCGGTGACCAGCAGCAGACCGGCCAGTGCGCCCCCCAGCACGAGCGTCTTGACGCCCGAAACGCGCCACTGCCCGTCGACCTGCACCGCCCGCACCGATTGCGGATGGAGCGCATATCGCCGGTCCGGCTCGGCAAAGGCGACCGCCGACAGGAGCGAACCGTCCGCGACCGCGGTCGCCTGCGCGTCGTTGCCCAGCAATCGCAGCGGGAAATAGCCGCATTCAAGCCATGGTTCGACGGTCAGCGCCCGACCCAGCGTCTCGGCGATCACCGCGCAATCGATCGGATCGTCGAGAGACAACAACCCCAGTCCGGCGAGCGTCGCCCAGCGCTTCCGGTCGATCCCGCCGGGGCACGCTCGCGCCGCCTTGCGCGCCGCGACGTCACCGTTGCCGGCGAACCGCTCGACGGTCGAGCGGAACAGCGCCTGCTCTTCGCTCAGCGAGAAGTTCATCGTGCGACGAACCGGATCGGCAGCGCCGCGAGACCACGCAGCAGCCGGTTGGGCGGATAGGTCAGGGCGGCCTCGTCGACGATCTCGATCCGGTCGAGCCGCTTGAGCACCTCGTCGAACGCGACCGCCATTTCCTTGCGCGACAGCATGTTGCCGACGCACATGTGGATGCCGCGCCCGAAGGCGAGATGGCTGTTGGCGTTCCTCCGCTCGACGTCGAACCGGTCGGGCTCGGCGAAGCGCGCCGGATCGCGATTGGCAGCCGCGAAACGCAGCATCAGCATCGTACCGGCCCGAAGCGCCGTGCCGCCGAGCTCGGTATCGCGCTTCACCACCCGCCATAGCCCGGCGCTCGGGCTTTCCGTGCGGAGTATCTCCTCGACCATGTTGGCGATCATCGCGGGATTGGCGCGGACCTTGGCGGTCTGGTCGGGATGGCGGATCA
>CAZZZX010000577.1:0-2430 GCA_964658585.1 uncultured Novosphingobium sp. | reverse complement strand
GGAGCAGTTGCGCATAGGCCGCCGACATCAGCCGTGGCGCGATCAGATGGCCGCGCGGTCGCGCCGCGAGGATGCGGTCGGCCTCGGCGAAGTGGTGCTGCGCCTGTGCCGCGACCTGGCGGCAGACGCCGTCGAGCCGCGGATCGCCGACCACCGCGGCAATGTCGCCGATCGGGATACCTGCGCCGAGGATCGGCTCGAGCGGCAGATAGACCCGGCCGATCGCGGCGTCCTCGTCGACATCGCGCAGGATGTTGGTGAGCTGGAGCGCGCGGCCGAGATGCCAGGCGAGCGCCTCGCCCGTCGCCGGATCCATCCCGAACACGCGCACCGACAGCCGCCCGACCGCGGAGGCGACGCGATCGCAATACAGATCGAGTTCGGCCTGGGGCGGCCAGCATATGTCGCGCGCGACATCCATCGCCATGCCGTCGATCACCGCCTCGAAATCGCTGCGCGCGAGGCCGAACTCGCGCACCGGCCCGGCGAGGAACGCCGCGTGGCCGCCGGTGCCGCCGGCGTAGAGCGCGTCGAGATCGTCGCGCCAGCGGTCGAGCGCGGCGGCGCGATCGGAGGGCGCGCCACGCTGATCGTCGGCGATGTCGTCGACCTGCCGGCAGAAGGCGTAGATCGCGTACATCGCGTGACGCTCGCGGCGCGGGAGCACGCGCATCCCGGCATAGAAGGAGCTGCCCGAAGCGGCCGCAGCGGGCGGAGCGGCGGGGGCGGTCATGGCCGCAGCAGCCGCGGCACCGCCGCGGAGAGCGCGAGCAGCAGGGCCTCCCGCCGGGCGTGATGGACGCGCTGCGACAGTGGATCGCGGATGCGCAGCCGCGCGGCGAGGCTGACCGCGAGCTTGTGGATCACCGCCACCTCGACCCCGAGCCGCCGGTCGCGGATCGCGCGCGCGAAGCCCGCCGCCTCGCGCAGCAGATCCTGGCAGCGCGCGGCGAGCGCGTCGATCACCGATCGCAGTTCCGGCGTGGCCCGATCGCGCGCGAGATCGCCGTCCGACGCGCCCGCGGCGGCGAGCATGTCCTGCGGCAGATAGACCCGGTCGATCGTGCAATAGTCGGCCGCACAATCCTGCAGATGGTTGATGATCTGGAGCGCCGCGCACAGCGCGTCCGACGCCGGCCACAGGGTATGCGCCTCGCCATGCACGTCGAGCACGAAGCGGCCGACCGGCATCGCGGAGACCGCGCAATAGTCGATCAGCTCGTCCCAATCGGCATAGCGCCGCTTGACGACGTCGCGGCGGAACGCCTCGAGCAGATCGAGCGCGTGGCGCGGCGTGAGAGCGTTCGCCACGATCACCTCGCGCAACGCCATCGCGGTCGGCTCGGCGCCGCTCTCGCCCGCGAGCGAGGCCCGCATCGCCTCGAGCGCGGCGTGCTTGTGCGGTTCGCTGGCGAGCGGATTGTCGGCGATGTCGTCGGCGGCGCGCGCGAAACGATAGAAGGCCATGATCGGCGCGCGGTGACGCGGCGCCACCAGCCGCGAGGCGACCGGGAAATTCTCGTCGGCGTGGGTCTTGCCCGAGGCGAGTGTCGCGGCCTGGTTCATTCCGCCGCCTCCAGCGCTGCCTGCGCGCGCCCCTTCCACATGCCGCCGCGGCCCTGCCAGTGGCGGATCGCGGAGACCAGCGTGGCGCCGGCATAGAACAGCCCGATCGCGGGCAGCGCGAAGCCCCAGAGCGGCGAGCGGCGATAGAAGCGCAGCATCGGCTGGAACGACACCGCCATCGCCCCCCAGGCGAGCGCCCCCGCCAGCGCGGCGGCGCCACCCGCGAACAGCGCGATCACCGGCACCAGATAGACCAGCGCCAGCCCGGCGAGCGTGCCCGCCAGCCGCAGCGGCGAATAGCGCAGTTGCGCATAGGCCGAACGCGCGATCATCGCGCCGATCGCGCGCCAGCCGCCATAGGGCCGGATGCTCTGCGACCGCCGCGTCAGCGTCAGCCGGATCGGCCCTTGCGCCTTGAGCGCCGCGCCCATCGCGCAATCGTCGATCAGCGCATGACGGATCGCGGCCACCCCGCCCGCGCGCACCAGCGCCTCGCGCCGCACCAACATGCAACCGCCCGCCGCCGCCGCCGGCCGGCCCGGCCGGTTCACCCGCGCGAACGGGTAGAGCATCTGGAAGAAGAACACGAAGGCCGGGATCAGCGCGCGCTCGGCGGACGAGCCGGTTTCGAGCGTCGCCATCAGCGAATTGAGCGCCAGACCGTCCGCCTCGCCGCGCGCGACCAAGCTGGTCAGCGTGTCGGGCCGATGCGCGATATCGGCGTCTGTGAACCACAGCCAGCGCGGATCGCGCCCCGCGACCTCGACGCCGCTCGCCATCGCCCAGAGCTTGCCGGTCCAGCCCGGCGGCGGCGGCGTGCCCGCGATCACCGAGAGGCGGGTGTCGCCGATCCCGCGCGCGATC
>CAZZZX010000576.1:0-2431 GCA_964658585.1 uncultured Novosphingobium sp. | reverse complement strand
GGAGCGCGGCTCGCGCTACGACCTCCATGACGTCTCGACGACGGCCCGGCGGGATGGCGACGGCTTCGTCCTGACCGGCGAGAAGGGCGTCGTCCTGCATGGCGACACGGCCGACAAGCTCCTCGTCACGGCGCGCACCGGCGGTTCGCGGCGCGATCGTGACGGGATCGGGCTGTTCCTGGTGGACGCGAAGGCGCCCGGCGTGTCGCGCCGCGGCTACCCGACCCAGGACGGCATGCGCGCGGCCGAGATCGAGCTCGAGACCGAGGATTGCGAACGCCGCGGTGCCGCGGCACCACAGCCGCACCTCCAGCCCGTCGACCGCGTCCTTCAGGTCGACCGCCAGCGCGATCGATCGCCGTCCGTCGATCTCCAGACCGGCGCTCGCCAGTCGGGTGCCGCCACCCTGCGTGATCTCGATCTCGACCGCGCCCCGCCCGCCCGGCGCGAGCAGGACGCGCGCCTCCAGGCGGCCGGCGGGCATCGCGAGATACGGCCCGAACAGCGCACAGCCCTTGCGCGCCGCGACATGGATCGCACCATCGTGACGATGGCCGATGCGCGTGCCCAGCGCCGTCCCTTCTCCGTCGAACCGCCACCGCATCGCCGTCTCTTCTCCATCCCGAACGCCGCGTCGCCTATCGCACCCGCTTATCCGGCGCCATGACCCACGGATCGGCGAGGCGTGGCACGGCGACGCAAACGCGGGCGACAGCCAGCCCGATGCGATGGTCGCGGCGTGAAGTTCATACGTACCCCCTCGCGAGCCTAGGTTCGCGATCTCAGCGCCTTCTCCAGTACCACGAAGCACAGGTCAGGCCGGCGCGGGATGCCGTAGCGATCGCCGCCATAGGGCCAGGGTTCGGTCTCGCCGGTGCGCGCATAGCCGCGGCGCTCGTACCAGGCGATTAGCGTGTCGCGGACGTTGACCACGGTCATCCGAACCCGGTCGCCGCCGCGCGCCGCGATCCAATGCTCGCACGCCGCGAGCATCGCGCGGCCCGCACCGGCGTTCTGCAAGCCGGGGTCGATCGCCAGCGCGCCGAGATACCAGGTCCGATCGCGACAGGGCTCGAGTCGGACGCAGCGGTCCGGCGTCCCGTCGGCGCCGCGGACGACCAGCAGGTGCGCGGCGGGATTGGCGGCAAGATCGGCGGCGAGCAGCGCCGGCGTGGTGCGGTCGCCGTCGATATAGTCCGCCTCGGTCGCCCAACCTGCCTCGCCCGCCGCCGGCCGATAGGCGCGGTTCATCAGCAGCGCGACGAGCGGGAGATCGTCCGCATCGGCGTCTTCGAGCGTCATCGCAGCCGTGCCGGGCAGGCAGGTCGGGATGCTAGCCCAGCGCCTTCTTCAACAGATCGTTGACGACGCCCGGATTGGCCTTGCCCGCCATCGCGCGCATCGTCTGGCCGACGAAGAAGCCGAACAATTTGTCCTTGCCGCCGCGATAGTCCGCGACCTTGTCGGGATTGGCGGCGAGCACCTTGGCGATCTCCGCCTCGATCGCGCCGGTATCCGAGGTCTGGCGCAGGCCGCGCTCCTCGACGATCGCACCCGCATCCTGCCCGGTCTCGAGCATCAGCTCGAATACCTGCTTGGCGAGGCTGCCCGACAGCGTGCCGTCCGAGACGAGCGCGATCAGCTCGGCCGCCTGCCCGGGCGACACGGGCGACGCGCCGATATCCTTGCCGAGCCGGTTGAGCGCGCCGAACAGCTCTGAGGTCACCCAGTTCGCCGCGGGCTTCGCCGCCGCGCCTTCGCGCAGCATCGCCTCGAACCACATCGCCGTCACGACATCCGCGGTCAGCACGTCGGCATTGTAGGCCGACAGCCCGAGCCCCTCCTCGTAGCGGCGGCGCTTGGCGTCGGGCAGTTCGGGCAGCGAGGCGCGCGCCGCCTCGATAAAGGCGTCGTCGAGCACCACCGGCAGCAGGTCGGGATCGGGGAAGTAGCGATAATCTTGCGCATCCTCCTTGGAGCGCATCGAGCGGGTGACGTTCCTGTCGGGATCGTAGAGCCGCGTCTCCTGGATGACCGTGCCGCCATCCTCGATCACCTCGACCTGGCGCCGCGCCTCGTATTCGACGACCGCCTGGACGAAGCGCACCGAATTGACGTTCTTGGTCTCGGTGCGCGTGCCGAACGGCTGGCCGACCTTGCGCACCGAGACATTGACGTCGGCGCGCATCGAGCCCTGCTCCATGTTGCCGTCGCACGAGCCGACATAGCGCAGGATAGCGCGCAGCTTGCGCAGATAGGCCCCGGCCTCGGCGGGGGAGCGCATGTCGGGCTTCGACACGATCTCCATCAGCGCGACGCCCGATCGGTTGAGATCGACGTACGAGCGCGTCGGATGCTGGTCGTGCATCAGCTTGCCCGCGTCCTGCTCGACATGGATGCGCTCGACGCCGATCGTCTTGGGCTCGCCGCC
>CAZZZX010000575.1:0-2434 GCA_964658585.1 uncultured Novosphingobium sp. | reverse complement strand
CTGGTCGCGGGCGAGACGTGCGCGGAGATCGCGCAGGAGCTCGGCGTCGGCCCGCACCTGCGGCTCGGCAAGCAGGCACGCGACGATGGCGCGCAGCTCTCGGTCTATGTGCTCGGTGATGTCGTCGAGGCGCTGATCGGCGCGCTCCATCGCGACGCCGGGCTGGATCGCGCACGCGCCTTCATCCGCGCCGCGTGGGGGCAGCGCATCGCGCTCGACCGCGCGCCCAAGCATCCCAAGGCCGAGCTCCAGGAACTCGCCGCCGCGCGCCAGTGGCGGCCTCCGGTGTACGAAACCGCGCGCCGCGCCGGACCGCACCATTCGCCGACCTTCACGGTCAAGGTCGGCATCCCGTCCCGCGCGACCGCGGAGGGCACCGGCTCTTCCAAGCAGGAGGCCGAGACGCACGCCGCGCGCGCGCTGCTCGAGCAGTTGCGATGAGCCAGCGTTGCGGTCTCGTCGCGGTGGTCGGCGCGCCCAATGCGGGCAAGTCGACGCTGGTCAACGCACTGGTCGGCCAGAAGGTCGCGATCGTCAGCCCCAAGGCGCAGACCACGCGCGTCCGGCTGATGGGTATCGCGATCGAGGGCGAAAGCCAGATCCTGCTGGTCGATACGCCCGGCATCTTCACGCCGCGGCGCCGGCTCGATCGGGCGATGGTCGCCGCCGCGTGGGAAGGCGCGACCGACGCCGACCTGATCGCGCTGGTGATCGACGCGCAGACCGGCGTCACGAAGCGCGTCGCGCCGCTGGTCGACGCGCTCGCGCGGCGGCGAGAGCCCAAGATCGTCGTGCTCAACAAGGTCGACGCGACCGCGAAGGAGAGGCTGCTCGCGACCGCGCAGGCGCTGCAGGACGCTCTGCAGCCGCAGGACATCCTGTTCGTTTCGGCCACGACCGGCGACGGGATCCCCGACCTGAAACGGCTTCTGGCGGCCCGCGTGCCCGAAGGCCCGTGGCATTTCCCCGAGGACCAGGTCTCCGATGCCACCGA
Source organism: uncultured Novosphingobium sp. (assembly GCA_964658585.1). Classification (GTDB taxonomy): domain Bacteria; phylum Pseudomonadota; class Alphaproteobacteria; order Sphingomonadales; family Sphingomonadaceae; genus Solisphingomonas. The sequence continues at coordinate 1,440 of CAZZZX010000575.1, read as the reverse complement.
CCGGATGCTGGCGGCGGAGGTGACGCGCGAACAGCTCTATCTCCAGCTCCATGCCGAGCTGCCCTATGCCTGCGCGGTCGAGACCGAGAAATACGAGGAGCGCGGCGACAGGTCGGTCGCGATCCATCAGCAGATCCTCGTCGCACGCGACAGCCAGAAGGCGATCATCCTCGGCGCCCGCGGTGCGCGCCTCAAGGAGATCGGCAGCCGCGCACGCGCCGAGCTGGCGCCGCTGCTCGGCCGGACCGTACACCTGTTCCTCCACGTCAAGGTCAAGCCCGACTGGGAAGAGGACCGCGCGCTCTATCGCGAGATCGGCCTCGACTGGGTCGAGTGAGGGGTCAGGATCTGCGAGCGAAACGCGTCGCTGGCCAGGAAGCGCCAGCGCAGCATCTGGCCCGGTGCCCAGCGTCGGGCCGCGACAACGTCCGGATTTTCAGGCTCGCATGGGCAACGACCCGACGTCAGCCCGGCCTGCACGCCAGCCAGATCACATATTGGAAATCGTCCTCACGGCTTTCGGCATCCATACGGATTTCCTCGACCTTGAACCCGGCATCCTCCAGCCGGCCGAGGAAATCGGCGTCGGGATAGGCCGACCACACCGCCAGCATCCCGCCGGGGCGCAGCGCGGCGTGAGCGGCACGCAGCCCCCAGTTGCAATAGAGCCGGTCGTTGGCGGGCGAAACGAGACCGTCGGGGCCGTTGTCGACATCGAGCAGAATCGCGTCGAAGCTGTCCGGCTGCTCGACGATCAGATCGTGGACGTCGCGGATCTTGAGCGAGACGCGCGGATCGCTGAGCGTGTCGCCGAAGATGTGCGCGAGCGGACCGAGCGCCCAGCTCACCACCTTGGGCACCAGCTCGGCGACGACCACCTCGGCACGCCGCGGCAGCACCGCCAGGGCCGCGGCGAGCGTGAAGCCCATCCCCAGCCCGCCGATCAGCCAGCGACCGTCGCGCGCGCCGAGCCGCTGGCACACCAGGGTCGCGAGCGCCTCCTCGGAGCCGCCCGCCCAGCTTCCCATGAGTTGTTCGGTGCCGACGAGGATCTCGAAATCCCGGCCGTAGCTGACCAGTTGCAGGCAGCCGCCGCCGGGGATTTCCGCCATGTCGACGAGCTTGCCCGCGGGTGCCGCGTCCGTGCCGGGAAGATCCAGGCGCGAACTGGGCGCCGAACTCAGGAGACGGCCTCGACCGGCTGCGCAGGCGTCGGCAACGGTGCCTCGGTCAGCGCCTTGTGAGCGGCGACCGCAGACGAGATGGCGCGATTGTGCCGCTTGTTCGCGGTGCGCAGCTGACCCATGGAATATCCTGTCCGAAAATAATCGTCGCGGCTTGGCCAGGTCGGCGTCGGTTCGGCGAGGATCGCGGGAAGCATGGTCATGTTTGACCGGCGGTGACAAGGCATGATGATCGATGCCGCCCGGCCGCAAGGCC
>CAZZZX010000574.1:2179-2435 GCA_964658585.1 uncultured Novosphingobium sp. | reverse complement strand
GGCGCCTTCGCGCCGCCGCCCGCGGACGCACCGGCCGGGGAGCCGAGCGAGGATAAGATCCCGGACGGCGACTATGCCGAGATCGACGCCGAGCCGGCGCCGCTCGCCGTCGACGAGACCCCGGTGACGCACGAACTCCGCGACGAGATCGAGGCCGAGCCGCTCGGTCACGAACCCGACGCCGCACATGAAGCCGTCGAGCCCGCGCATCACGACGAACCCGCCGCGCCGGTCGAGCCTGAATGGCCGATCGCCG
>CAZZZX010000574.1:0-2169 GCA_964658585.1 uncultured Novosphingobium sp. | reverse complement strand
GAGATGCCCGCGCCGATCGCTGCCTTCGCGCCCGAGGACGAGCCCGCACCCGCGCCCGCGCGCTCGCAGCGCCAGAGCATCGCGGCGATGATGGACCGGCTGTCGTCCGGTCTCGAACGCCGCGCCGCGCATGGCGACGGCGACCTCCGGCCCGCCGACCGCCAGCCCGCGCTGCGCGAGGCGCTCGAGGAGCTCAACAGGCTGGCCGCGCGACGCGGCTGAGCACCGCGGGGGCGTCCGCCTCCTCGATCGTCAGCGCCTCGATCGCGAGGATCGGCGCGCTGTCCTCCAGCCGCGCCGTCACCGCGATATCGGCGACGAACGCACCGCGCATCGGCAGCTCGGCGTCGCCCAGCGCCGCGCACAGCCGCCCCGCGCGCACCGCCCCGTCGGCGCCGTCGAGCCGCAGCGCGAGGCGGTGGCGCGCGCCATCGAAGGTCGCGCTCGACCAGGGCACGCTGCGTGCCGCGATCAACGTGAACGGCGCCGCCATTGCGGCCAGCGCGCGCAGCAGCGCGGTCTGCGTGCGGTCCGCGGGCAGCCGGCTCACCGTGCCGCGCCCTGCTGATCGAGCCAGGCATGGACGCGGCGCGCCGTCGAGCGCCGTGGCTGGCGACCGCGCAGCAGGTCCTCGACGAAGCGCGGATCGTTGAGCACGTCGCGGCCGAACCGCGTCGCGGTCGTCCCCGTGCGGCGCAGATAGGTGTGGATACGGGCGAGCAGGTCCATTGGCTGGCGACTCCGAGGCGGGATTATGTTCCTATAATGTTCCTGTATTCCAACTTGTCTAGGAAAAATCCTATCGGTATGATCGCGCCATGGAGGATGCCGATCCGCGGGCCGTTCTGGAGGCGCTGATCCGCGAGCGCGGCGAGGATTGCGCCGCGCTGTCGCGGCTGATCGGCCGCAATCCCGCCTATGTGCAGCAGTTCATCCGCCGCGGTTCGCCGAAGCGACTCGCCGAGCGCGACCGCGCGGTGCTGGCGCGCTTCTTCGACGTGCCCGAGGCGCGGCTCGGCGGGCCGGCCGCGACCCCGGCCGAGACGATGCGCCGCGTCGCCCGGCTCGACGTCGCTGCCGCGGCGGGGCCCGGGACGGATGCGGCCGACGGGCGGACGCTCGCCGAGCTCGGCTTCTCGGACGCGTGGCTGCGCCGCCTGAAGCCGGTCGGCCGGCTCGACCGCCTGTCGCTGATCGTCGTCGCGGGCGACTCGATGCTGCCGACGCTGGCGCCCGGCGACGAAATCCTCGTCGATCGCGACGACACGATGCGGCGCGACGGCGTGTTCGTGCTGCGCATCGACGACACGCTGATCGTCAAGCGGCTGCTCCGCGACGGCGCCCGGCTGCGTGTGGTGAGCGACAATCCCGATGCCGATCGGCCGCCCCAGCAGGGCTATGTGGTGATCGGCCGCGTGCTGTGGGCGGGGCGGCGGCTGGGATAGGGCCCGACCCTCCCCGAAAGGAGGGAGGCCCGAACTCCTACCTCCGGTCCCGCCACCACAGCAGCAGCGCCGCCGTGATGCCGATCGCGGTGCCGGCCAGCACGCCGATCGTCGCCTGGTGCAGCGCGATGCCGATCACCGCACCCGCCAGGATGCTGCCCGCGATCAACGCACCGCCCGCGCGGGGTTCCTGTCCTGTCGCCATGGCGCGCGCTCTGCCACGCCCGCGCGCGCGGCGCCAGCGATCGTGCGCGGCCAGCCCCCGGTGATGGTGAGCGTCGCGTTCACCCTCGCCGTGCGGCCCGCCTTAACCGGGGCCGGGGCATGGCACCCGGGCGGGGGCGCGAACGGCGGGGTTTTGCTTTGATGATGTTCGTCGTGGATCGCGAGACCTATGAGGGCGCCGCGTCGCTGATGTCCGAATACGGCCTGTCCGCGCTCGCCGAGGCGACCGCGCGTGCCGAGCGCAGCCGCGATCTCGGCAATCACATCCACTATACGCGCTGGTGCCGGGTCGGCCGCGCCATCCTGCTGCTCGAGGATCCCGACCCGATCGGCACGATCCACTGAGGGATCGACGCATCGGCCCCAATCCCTCCGCTCGAACCGGACGGGCGCGCGGCACGCCCTGAAACACGTGCTGGCGGAGGAGGGGGCCGGCCGCTAGGGTCCGGCCATGTCGCTCGCCCCTTCGCGACGCCGCGCTTCGTGCGCCCGCGTCGCG
>CAZZZX010000573.1:0-2437 GCA_964658585.1 uncultured Novosphingobium sp. | reverse complement strand
CGAAGGGCTCTTCTGGCAGGGCGGCTTCTTCTACGAGAGCACCGGCGAGCCCGGCCAGTCGTCGATCCGCAAGGTCGATCCGGCGAGCGGCCGGGTGCTGCGCCGGGTCGACATCCCGCCGCCGGTGTTCGGCGAGGGGATCGTGCCTTGGCGCGGGCAGATCGTCAGCCTGACGTGGCAGAACCGGACGGGCTGGCGCTGGTCGCTGGATACGTTCCGCAAGCTGTCCGAATGGCACTATCCCGGCGAGGGCTGGGCACTGACCAGCGACGGCGCGCACCTCGTCATGTCGGACGGCACGCCGCAGCTGCGTATCCTCGATCCGGCGACGTTGAAGGAGCTGCGCCGCATCACCGTCACCGCCGAGGGCGCGCCGGTGAGGAACCTCAACGAGCTCGAATATGTGAATGGCGAGATCCTCGCCAACATCTGGATGACCGATCGCATCGCGCGGATCGATCCCGCCGACGGGCATGTGAAGGGCTGGATCGACGTCTCGGCGCTCCGCATGGCGACCGGGGTCACCGATCCCGACGCGGTCGCCAACGGCATCGCCTGGGATGCGGCGCGGCACCGATTGTTCGTGACCGGCAAATACTGGCCGCTGATGTTCGAGATCGCGGCGCCCGGGCGGTAAACACCGGCCCGACCATCGCCTCCGCCGCCCCCGCTCAGCCCCTCCCCGGGGCGAACGGACACCCTTTCCCGGCGATGCTACCTCCCCTCCGCCAGCAGCTTCGCCGCCTCCGCTCCGGTCCAGTCCATCCCGCCGCTCACCCGCCACACCTCTTTGCCGTGCGCGTCGAACAGGATCGTGGTCGGCAGCGTGTCGATCTGGAGCGCGGTCATCAGCCGCATGTGCTGATCGGTATTGGCGACCAGCGTCCTGAAGCCCCTGGCCTTCCAGAACGGCTGGACCTGCGAATCGCCGCCATTGTCCTCGCTGATCGCGACCACCGGCATCGCCCCCTTGGCGGCGAGCGCGTCGAGCGTCGGCAGTTCGCGCACGCACGGCGCGCACCAGGTCGCCCACAGATTGACCAGCACGGGCTTGCCGCGCCATTTGCCGAAGGTCTGCGGGGCGCCGCCCGGCGCATCGAACGGCATCGCCGGCAGGCCGAGCCCCTTGTGCGCGCGGCTGGTCTCGCTGCCGTCGGGGGACGGGGCTTGCGCGGGTGCCGCTGCCGCGACCCTGGCTTGCCCGCCATCGGGCTTGGCCTTATCGCAGCCCGCGGCGACGAACGCGGCGACGAGCGGGAGACAGGCGATCAACGAGCGCGAGGACGACGAGCGCACTTTGGGCACGGGGGACGGCTCCAATCAGATGTGGGGCGGGCGCTTCGCCGAAGGCCCGGCCGCGGTGATGCGCGAGATCAACGCCTCGATCCCGTTCGACAAGCGATTCTGGCGGCAGGACATAGCGGGCTCCAAGGCGCATGTCGCGATGCTTGGCCGCCAGGGCATCGTCAGCGCCGAGGATGCCGCGACGATCGCCGCCGGGCTGGATCGCGTCGCGGCGGGCTACGAGGCCGACGGCGTCGCCGACGATCTCGCGCTGGAGGACATCCACATGGCGACCGAGAGCCGGCTCGCCGACGCGATCGGCGCGGTCGCCGGCCGGCTCCACACCGCGCGCTCGCGCAACGACCAGGTCGCGACCGACTTCCGGCTGTGGGTGCGCGACAGCATCGACGCGGTCGATGCCGGGCTCGCCGCGCTCCAGCACGCGCTCGTCGCGCGCGCCGAGGATCATGCCGACAGCGTGATGCCCGGCTTCACCCATCTCCAGACCGCGCAGCCGGTGACGCTCGGCCACCATCTGATGGCCTATTACGAGATGATCCGCCGCGACCGCTCGCGCTTCGCCGACGCGCGGGCACGGATGAACGAATGTCCGCTCGGCGCCGCCGCGCTCGCCGGCACCGGCTTCCCGATTGATCGCGGCGCCACCGCGCAGGCGCTCGGCTTCGATCGCCCGACCGCCAATTCGCTCGACTCGGTCTCGGACCGCGATTTCGCGATCGATTATCTTGCCGCCGCCGCGCAGGCCGCGCTCCACCTCTCGCGACTCGCCGAGGAGATCGTGCTGTGGGCGTCGCAGCCGTTCGGCTTCGTCAGCCTGCCCGATCAATGGTCGACGGGCTCGTCGATCATGCCGCAGAAGCGCAATCCCGACGCCGCCGAGCTGGTCCGCGGTCATTCGGGCCGCATCGTCGGCGCGCTGACCGCGCTGATGGTGACGATGAAGGGTCTGCCGCTCGCCTATTCCAAGGACATGCAGGACGACAAGCCGCCGGTGTTCGAGGCGCACGACCTGCTCGCCCTGTCGATCGCGGCGATGACCGGGATGATCGAGTCGCTGACCTTCCGCACGACGCGGATGCGCGCCGCCGCGGAGGCGGGCTTCTCGACCGCGACCGATCTCGCCGATCGGCTG
>CAZZZX010000572.1:0-2443 GCA_964658585.1 uncultured Novosphingobium sp. | reverse complement strand
CGTTGCGACGGCCGGCGTGGCGGCGGGCGTCGTTGCGACGGCCGGCGCGGTAACGAGCGCCGCGGCAACGCCTATCGGCTTGCGCTGCTCGGCCGGCTTCGCGGGCGCGGCGTCGGGCTTGGCAGGCGCGGGCTGCGCGACGACCTTGGGTGCCACGGCCTCGACGATCTTCCGCGGCCGGCCCCGCTTGCGCGGCACCGAATCGGTCGGGAGCTTGGAAATCGCCATCGCACGCACCTACTGCTATTGTTGCGGTGCACAATAGGCCGAAAAAATCGGCTTGCAAGCGTTTTTGTGCAGTGCAGCATTCGGTTGGTCGGCGGTTTAGCGCATCCTGACGTACCGCCCCGGTGCGTCCTCGATCGCCGCCAGCGCACCTTCCCCGGGCACCCGGGCGCCGTTCGCCGGCACCTCGCCGTCCGAGCGCGTCGCGATCCAGGCCGCCCAGTCGGGCCACCAGCTGCCCGCAGTCTCGGTCGCGTGCGCGACGAAGTCGGCAAGCGACGGATGCGACTGCTCGCTCGTCCAATAGCGGTATTTCTTCGCGTCCGGCGGATTGACGACCCCCGCGATATGCCCCGACCCGGCGAGCACGAAGCGAATCTCCCCCCGGAAATGCTCGGTCAGCTTCCACACGCTGGCCGCGGGCGCGATATGATCCTCGCGACCCGCCTGGATATAGGCGGGCACCGTCACCCGGGTCAGATCGATCGGGACGCCGAGCACGCTCAGCGCACCCGGGCGGACGAGCAGATTGTCACGGTAGAAATCGCGCAGATAGGATCGGTGCCAGGCCGCGGGCAGGTTGGTGACGTCGCTGTTCCAGTGGAGCAGATCGAACGGCTTGTAGGCGTCGCCGAGCAGATAGTTGTTGACGACATAGCTCCAGATCAGGTCGCGCCCGCGCAGCATGTTGAACACCGCCGCCATGTAGCGGCCGTCGAGATAGCCCTCGTCGCCGGACAGCGTGCCGAGCAGGTCGAGCATCCGGTCGTCGACGAACAGGCCGAGCTCGCCCGCGTCCGCGAAATCGACCTGCGCGGTGAAGAAGGTCGCCGAGGCGATGCCGTCCTCGCCGCGCGCGGCGAGCAGCGCCAGCGTCGCGGCGAGCACGCTGCCCGCGACGCAATAGCCGATGACATGCGTCCGCTCGACATCGAGCAGATCACGCACCACCGCGCACGCCTCGATCTGCGCCCCGACATAATCGTCGAGCGTGATCGCGGCGAGCGAGGCGTCGGCGGACTTCCACGACACCATGAACACGCTCAGCCCCTGCGCCACCGCCCAGCGCACGAAGCTCTTCTCGGGGCCGAGATCGAGGATGTAGAAGCGGTTGATCCAGGGCGGGAAGATGACCAGCGGGATGCGCTGAACCGTCTCGGTCGTCGGCGCATAGTGGATGAGCTGGTAGAGCGGCGTTTCGTAAATCACCTTGCCCGGCGTCGCGGCGATGTCGCGGCCGACCTCGAAGGCGTCGTGCGGGGTCTGGGTGAGCTGGCCGCGCGCGAGATCGGCCAGCATGTTTTCGAGCCCGGTCAGGAAGCTCGCGCCGCGGGTCTCGACCATGCGCTGCAGCGCCTGCGGATTGGTCAGCACGAAGTTGCTCGGCGAGGCGGCGTCGACATAGGCGCGGGTCGCGAAGCGGAGCTGATCGCGCTGGCGCGGGTCGATCCCCTCGATCGCATCGACCTGCGCGAGCATCGCCTGCGAAACCACGCCATAGGCCTCGCGCAGCAGCGCGAACACCGGATGCTCGCGCCAGGCCGGCGCGGCGAAGCGGCGGTCGCGCTCACCGGCGCCGTCGGCGGGCACGCGCGCGGGATCGAGAAAGCGCTGCCACAGCGCGATGCCGTCGTTCCAGAAGCCGGTCTGCGCGGCGACCAGCGCCTCGGTGTTGAAGCGCGGCAGCGACCACGCCTCGAACAGCCGCGTCATGTCGGGCACCCCGGCGGACGGCACCGCCCCGGCGCCGCGCACGACATGTTCGAGCATCATCTGCTGCGCGCGACCGATCACCCCGGTCCAGTGCTGGAGTTCCTCCAGCGTCGGCAGCGCCATGCCGCCGGGTCCGGCCGCACTACGCTCGCCGTCGATCGTTTCCGTCACCGCAGCTCTCCCGACGATCGCGCCTGTGCCGATCGCCCGGCCGGCGCTATACCGCATCCGCCGTCGAATTGGCGAGCACCCGACACAGAAGGGTTTTTCCGATGTCCGAAGAATTCTACCGCATCCGTCGCCTGCCCCCCTACGTGTTCGCCGAAGTGAACGCGATGAAGGCGGCGGCGCGCGCGGCGGGCGAGGACATCATCGATCTCGGCATGGGCAATCCCGACGGCGCGCCCGCCCCGCACGTCATCGAGAAATTGTGCGAGGTCGCACGCAATCCCAACGCGCACGGCTATTCGGCGTCCAAGGGCATTGCCGGCCTGCGCAAGGCGCA
>CAZZZX010000571.1:0-2444 GCA_964658585.1 uncultured Novosphingobium sp. | reverse complement strand
GAACGGCTTGGCGCTTTTACTTGGCGTTAACCTTTATCCTTCATTGCTGTAAAGGTTAACGCCACAGATGGGCCGCGGAGCGCCGCGGGCCCGTCCGTCAGGGGGTTGAAGACAATGCGCGTGCTGCTGATCGAAGACGAGCCGACCACCGCCAAGGCGATCGAGCTGATGCTCGGGGCCGAGGGCTTCAACGTCTATACCACCGATCTTGGCGAGGAGGGCTTGGATCTCGGCAAGCTCTACGATTACGATCTGATCTGCCTCGATCTCAACCTGCCCGACATGCACGGCTACGACGTGCTCAAGAAGCTGCGCGTCGCCAAGGTGCAGACCCCGGTGATGATCCTCTCGGGCATCGGCGAGATGGAGAGCAAGGTCCGCGCGCTGGGCTTCGGCGCCGACGACTACGTCACCAAGCCGTTCCATCGCGAGGAGCTGGTCGCGCGCATCCATGCGATCGTCCGCCGCTCGAAGGGGCACAGCCAGTCGGTCATCAGGACCGGCAAGCTGTCGGTCAATCTCGATGCCAAGACGGTCGAGGTCGACGGCTCGCGCGTGCACCTGACCGGCAAGGAATACGGGATGCTCGAGCTGCTCTCGCTGCGCAAGGGCACGACGCTGACCAAGGAGATGTTCCTCAACCATCTCTACGGCGGCATGGACGAGCCCGAGCTCAAGATCATCGACGTGTTCATCTGCAAGCTGCGCAAGAAGCTCAGCCTCGCCTGCGACGGCGAGAATTACATCGAGACCGTGTGGGGGCGGGGCTATGTGCTGCGCGACCCGCAGGACGCGACGATCAGCGCGGTCGCCTGACAGCATCCGGCACCACCCGGCGGAGAGGGCCGTCCCGGGCGACCGGGGCGGCCTTTTCGCGTCCGCGCAACCGGACGCGACATCGCTCGTTGCGATGCGCGAAACCTCAGGAGAACGTCGCATGGCCCCGAAACTGTCGCTGCCGCTGATTGCCGGCCTGGTCGCGCTCGCCGCGTGCAGCCAGCAGACCCAGGCGTCCGCGGACGCGACCGCCAATTCGGCGATGAACGATGCCTCGGCCAGCTATAACCGCGCCGCCGACGCGACCGACAACGCGGTCGACGCGGCCAGGCCCTCGCTCGATCGGGCCGGCAGCGCGATCGGCAACGCCGCGGACGCCACCGGCAACGCGCTCGGCGCGGCGGGCAATTCGGTGAGCAACGCGATGAAGTGAGGCCGCCATCCCCGCGCGGGACGGGCGGGCTCGGAACCCGGTCGATCAGCGCGGCCGCTCGGGTCCGTTGGGATGGCTCGAGAAGACCCGCCCGACCGAGCGGACGTCCTCGCCCGCGCCGTGCACGGTGTTGCACGCGGCCAGCAGCAGCAGCGCGAGAAGGGGAAGGGCGGTCTGGCGCATCCGGTTTCCTCGGTCGGGTGGTCGCCGCCAGCATAGCCGCGCTGCGCCGCCGCCGCCAGCGTGGCCGCGCAAAGCGGCTGTTCGGCGCGGTCGGGCACGGCTATGCCTCGGCGCGATCGCATGCGTTTCGGGGAATGGCGTGAACCGGGTTGCTCTGCTCGTCCTGCTGGCGCTGACCGGCTGCAACCGCGTCGGCAGCCTCGCCGACAAGCCGCCCGCCTATGCGCTCGCCGAACGCCGTTCGGACCATGAGACGATCGAATGCGTGCAGCGCCAGTGGGAGGCGCGCGGCGCCACCGTCACCACCGTCGCGACGCCGACCGGGGTGCGGGTGATCGCGCGCTCGCCGATCTACTCGACGCGGCTGTTCGCGACCGCGGACATCGACGCGTTCGGCACCGATCGCAAGCTCGTCGTGCGCACCGGTCCGCGCAGCCGCCGCTATGCGCGGGTCGCGCACGTCTGCGCCTGACGCGCGGCTGTACCGCCCCGGGACGCGGGCCGCGAAGATGGCGGAACCGGTGTGAGGACGGGCGGTCTAGGCTGCACCCGCATCGGAGGATCATCATGGTGAATCATCGTCGACAGCTCGCGGCCTGCGCCGCCGCCCTCATCCTCGCCGTACCCGTCGCGGCGCACCCCGCCCGCAGCCATCATGCCCGCGCACCACTGCCCGAGCGCAGCACCGTCACCGTCCATCACGGCTTCGCGCCGGACGCCCCGCAGTTCGCGGCGGCCGGCGCGCCGTGGCTCGGCGGCAGCGAAGGCGATGGCCCGGCCGGCTATTGGGAGGCCGATTACGGCCGCGAGGACGATGCCGCGATCTTCGCCGAGCGCTATGGCTGCGCCCGCCCGATCTGGAACGCCAAGTCGAACCGCTACATGCCGGCCTGCAACTGAGCGTCGGCATCGGTCCGTCCGCGCGGGCGTCGGTCGGGTCCGCCTAGCTGTTGACCGACAGCACGAGCTGCGGATCGGGCATTCCCTCGGGCGTCGCGCCCTCGATCGGCAGCACCGCCGTTCCGATCGCGAAGAACTCGATGACGTGCGG
>CAZZZX010000570.1:0-2447 GCA_964658585.1 uncultured Novosphingobium sp. | reverse complement strand
CAGACCAACCTGTCGAGTTCGCTCGGCCTGGTGTGGGAGCAGCTCGGCGTGCTGGCGGTCGGCGCGTTCGGCGGTCCGGCAGCGGCGGGCGCGTTCCGCATCGCCACCAAGCTCGCCACCGCGCTCGCCAAGCCGATCGAGACGATGACGCGCGCACTCTATCCCGAGCTCGCCAGGCTTGCCGCCGCCGACGATCGCGCGACGCTGCGCACCGTCGTGCTGCGCGTCACCGGCATCGCGACCGGGCTGGCGCTGGCGCTGATCGCGCTGATCTGGCTCGCCGGGCCGCTGGTCCTGCACGTCTTCGCGGGCCGCGCCTTCGAGTTCGCGCAGGTCTACCTGCTGCCGCTGACGATCGCGAGCGCGATCGATCTCGGCGGGGTCGCGCTCGAGCCGATCCACAACGCCTATGGCCGCGCCGGGCGCGTGCTGTCCGCGCGGATCGTCGGCGCGCTGCTGTACCTCGCGACGCTGGCGCTGCTGCTGCCGACGATCGGGACGAGCGGCGCGGCGATCGCCGCGATCGTCGGCGCGGTGGCGATGCGCGGGCTGCTGCTGGTCTCGGCGCGGCGGCTGTTGCGGACGGCTCAGCCCGCCCGGCAGGTGGCGAACAGCGCGAGATAGCGTTCGGCCTTGCCCGCGGGCGTGAAGCGTGCGGCGCTGGCGACGAGGCGTGCCGGATCGGGCGGCGCGTCGATCGTCGCGGCGATCGCCCGCGCCATCGCCGCCGGATCGCGGACCGGCACCAGCGCGCCGACCGCGCCGTCCTCCAGCGTCTCGCGCGCGCCCCCGGGACAGTCGGTCGCGACCACCGGGCAGCCGAGCGCGAGCGCCTCGACCGGCGTCGCCTGGAGCCCCTCCCACAGCGACGAGGAGACCAGCACGTCGGCGCGGCGCAGCCAGCCCTCGACGTCGGCGACCTCGCCGGGCATCTCGACATCGCCCGCGATGCCGAGCCTGGCGGCGAGGAGCCTGACGCGCTCGCCGCCCTCGCCGAGGATCGCGAGCCGCGCCGGCCGCGTCGCGCGCAGCCGTGCGAACGCGCGGATCAGCGTCGCGAAATCCTTCTGCTCGACGAGCCGGCCGATGCCGAGCACCAGCGGCACCGGATCCGGCGACCGCGCCGCGCGCGCGCCGTGCCGATCGAGCGACTCCTCGGCGACGACCGGATTGAGGATCGTCTCGATCCGCGCCGGGCGCCTGCCGAGCAGCCGGCGCAAGCCCGCCTCGCTTTCGCGGGTGAGCGCGACGATCGCGTCGGCGCGGGCGTAGCACCACGCCGCCTTGGCGAGGTTGATCGGCTCGATCGCACGCTTGACCACGCGATGCCGCGCGATCGGCCGGAAGGGATGGCGGCTGGCGCGCAGGACCAGCGGGGTCCGGCGTCGATCGAGCCGCGCGGCGACCACGGCGAGCAGGTGCGTATCGGTGACGCACGACATCAGCACCGCGGGCCGCACCGTGCCGAGATAGGCGGCGAGCCGGCGCGCATGGATCGCGATCGAGACGCGTTTCGCCGCGCCCTCGGGCACGAGGATCACGACGCCGACCGCGGGGGACAGCAGCGCGCGCATCGGCCCGCCCGGAGCGACGCTCACCACGTCGACCGGATACCCGAGCTCGGCGAACCGGTTGGCGAGCGTCGCGATCCGCCGCTGCGCGCCGCCGCCGCTCAGGATGTCGAGCAGCAACGCGATGCGGGCGGGGGGTGGGGAAACGACGCTGGACACCGCCGTGCGTTAGTCGCTCCGCGTCGCCGGCACCATCGCCCGATAGGCGCGACAGGCACGCAACGGCTTGCTCGCGCCGTCGCCGAGCAGCGCCGCGACGATCGGCTCGGCCCTGACCAGCACCAGCCTCTCGTGCGGCGTCAGGCCGCCCTTGGCGAGCCTGTCCAGCGCCACCTCCGGGGCCGCGTCGCCATGACGCTCGACCAGGTCGATCGCGAGATGGCGCGCGCTCGCCGAGATCACCAGCCGGTCGCGCAGGCGGCCGATCGGTCCGGGCTGACAGGTCTTCGCTTCAACCACGGACACGCCTCGTCGGGGAGAGAGGGATACGGATCATGAGGAGATGACGACGGCGATCGCCGCAATCCGCAACGCCTAAGCATTTTCCATGGCACGTTCGTGTCGGTCGGGGCATTCGTGATCGGAAGGCCGTGATCGGAAAGGACGCCAATGCCGCTCTACAGGCTCGACGGTGTCGCGCCGACCATGCCGGCGGACGGCTCGACCTGGATCGCGCCGAGTGCCGAGATCGTCGGCGATGCTCGTCTGGGCAGTGCGGTCGGCATCTGGTTCGGCGCGGTGATCCGCGCCGACAACACACCGATCGTCGTGGGCGCGCGCAGCAACGTGCAGGAGGGCGCGATGCTGCATTCCGACCCGGGCGCGCCGCTGACCGTCGGCGATGGCGTGACGATCGGGCATCACGCGGTCGTCCAT
>CAZZZX010000569.1:0-2467 GCA_964658585.1 uncultured Novosphingobium sp. | reverse complement strand
ACATTGGCGCGCCATTCCTGACCCTCGCGATAATCTCCGCGACAACGCTGATCCTCTCGTTGATATCCGCCGCCATAGCGCAGGAACGCTTGCCAAGCTCCGACGGACTGATGTCGGTGCCCTGGTGGGGCTGGCTTGGAGGTCTGCTTGGCTTCGGCTTCGTCGCAGCCATGATCTATACGGCCGATACCCTCGGATCCGCGCTCTTCATCGGACTCACGGTAACAGCTTCGACGCTGTTGTCCGTGGCGCTCGATCATTTCGGGTGGTTGGGGTTCGTGCAGCACGCAGCCGGCTGGGGGCGTCTGGCCGGTGCGTTATTCATGGTGATCGGCGTGGCGTTGATCGCCGCATTCTAAGATATTAAATGTTGCCCTGTTCTTCTTCAGAGACGTCGTCGTCCGGCCCGTAGTAAAGAGCCGCGCACTCGATGCGCATGCAGTCGCCCTCGACAACAAGATCATCTCGATAAGCGTCTGTCACGAAGTTGATCGTGTCATAGCTACGATCCTCGAAATACATACGATGTACGTCGTCACGGCCCGCCCCATAGACGATCCGACCGACCTTGCTCCAGATCGAAGCCATGGTGCACATCCCGCATGGCTGCAGCGTGGTGTAGAGCGTGGCGCCACGCAGCTCCATGTCTCCTGCCTCGCGACCAGCCGCCCGGAACGCCATCATCTCCGCATGAGCGGTCGCGTCGCAAAGCTCCTCCGTACGATTCCGTTCTACTGCGATGACGCGACCGTCGAGAACGATGACGGCGCCAATCGGCGACATCGCCGGATCGGCTCCGCGTTCGGTAGCGATCGCGATCGCCTGACGCATATAGCCTTCGTCTGTCGCGGTAATGGTCACTCGACTCTCCGTGCCGTAAGCCCGGCAGAACGGCAGGAACGAAGCTCCGTTCCGCGCCGCAGGACCCTCGCGACCGTCCGACGGCGCGGCGTCTCGGAGGGCGCTTCTGTAATTGGCCTATCACGAACAACCCGATCAGATCGACCGCGGCCGATGTCGTTGCTGATCTCGACACCGTCCTGATCGAATATGGCTACGTCGCCGCCAGTTCGCACGAAGGTCAGATCCATCCCTTCGCGTCACGCCCATGCTGCCGCCTGGCTCATTATTGAGGGCGCTTTGTAATCTGGCTACTATAGGAACGGCTTCCGCAGGAGCCAATTTTGCTATGATGGTCCACGCGACGGTCAGACAAGGGTTCGCCTATGAAACCTCAACGGGCTTTCCGTCCGCAATGGCCAATGCTTGCGGGTTTCGCCCTGCTGATCCTCGCGGCGGGAGGGACGATCTGGTTGACGAACCGCCAGCAGCGGACCGACTTCTGGGTGCGCCATACGCTTGAAGTCCAAAGTCGGCTGAACCACGTTCAGGCGTTGGCAATGCAGGCCGAGACCGGACAACGCGGTTTCTTGCTGTCGGGTCGGGAAGCCTACCTCAAGCCCTTTTATGCTGCCAGAGGACAGATCCTGCCCGAGGTCGATGCGCTCGCCCAGCTTACATCCGACAACGGCGAGCAGCGGCACCAGATCATGCTGATGCGCGCTACCGTCCGGGCCAAACTGGCCGAACTTGAGACGACGATCGAACTGAGCCGTAGCGGTCGCCGGAGCGCCGCCCTGGCCGTCGTCAACAGTGATCGTGGTGCCGCGCTGATGGCCCGGCTACAGCAGATCACCGCCGCGATGCAGACCGAGGAGCAGCGCCTGCTCGCCGAGAGGTCGAGCAAAGCCGAGCATTGGACCGAACTCGCACAGGCGGCACTCATCGCCAGTTCGCTTTTGATCCTTCTGCTGGCCTTCATGACAATCCGGGACGCACGTCTTCGCGAAGAGGCGCTCCGGGCATCGAACGAACGCTTGGAAACCGAGGCGGCCGAACGTGAGTTTGCGCAGGGCCAGGTCCGTCAGCTCCAGAAGATGGAAGCGGTCGGCCAACTGACGGGCGGCATTGCGCACGACTTCAACAACATGCTCGCGATCGTGATCGGCTCGCTCGATCTCGCTCGTCGCCGCCTGTCCGGCACCGAACATCCAAATCTTTCCAAATGCATCGACAACGCAACAGAGGGCGCCCAGCGCGCCGCCGTGCTGACCGCGCGGCTGCTGGCGTTCTCGAGGCAACAGCCGCTCGATCCCAAGGTCCTTGACGCCAACAAGCTCGTCGGCGGTATGTCGGAGATGCTCCGCCGCACGATCGGCGAGCCGATCCGCATCGAGACTGTGCTGGCTGGTGGGCTCTGGCGCGTCTGCGCAGACCCTGCCCAGGTCGAGAGTGCGCTGGTAAATCTCGCCGTCAATGCGCGCGATGCGATGCCCGATGGCGGTCATCTCACGATCGAAACCGCTAACTGTCACCTCGACGACGCCTATGCCCAAATGCATGACGAGGTCGCCCCCGGTCAGTACGTGATGATTTCGGTGACGGACACCGGCGTCGGCATGCCGCC
>CAZZZX010000568.1:0-2474 GCA_964658585.1 uncultured Novosphingobium sp. | reverse complement strand
CGCCGGGGCATCGGATCGACCTGTCATAAACGGTAATCTGGCGGACATAATCGCTTCCGCGCATCGCTTGCAGTGCCGCTGCGATAGCGATAGCCTGCTTGAGTCGCGGACAGATCGGCACCCTCGCGCGACCGATACGAAGGGGACTTTTCCGACGTCCAGTTAAGGTCCGTCCCCGGCGCGCGCGATCGTTCGATCGTCGCGCCGTGTCGTGCCAGCCGACCAGCCAGTCTCACGCGAACGGGAGTAGTCCATGGACACGAAGCATCAGAATTTCGATCATTCGAGTGAGACCGATACCGCTGACTCGGGGAGCTACTATCTCGAATCGCTGAGCGCCGCCGCACCGCTGGTCACGACCGCCTCCGGCGTGACGCTGACCTCCTCGGTCGCGACCCCGCTGACCGCCGCGTCGATCATCCCCACCGATGCCGCGGCCGGGGGCACGCCGCTGAGCCTCGCCAGCGCGTCCGCGCTCGCGGTCAGTGCGATGAAGACCGGCCCGCTCTCGGTGCTCGATAACCAGCTCGCCGCGCTGTATTTCGCGCAGTCGAGTTCGGCCAAGGTGATGTCCGCCTACACCGGCAGCGTCCAGCAGTTCGCCAGCGCGTTCACCGCCGATCACCAATATGTGCTGATCGACACCACCGCGAAGGACGGCAACGGCGCCGCACTGCTCGCCGAGCTTCAGGGTCTCGGGCTCAAGGGCGGCAGCAGCTTCGGCGCGGTCGCCTCGGGCTATCTGCCGGTCTCCGAGATCTCGCACCTGACCTCGACGGCCAATCTCGGTTTCGCGCGCGAATCCGGTTTCCACACCAGCGCGGGCGTCGTCACCACCCAGGCCGATTCGGCCGAGGCGGCGGACACCGCGCGCTCGACCTACGGCGTCTCGGGCAGCGGCATCCGCGTCGGCGTGCTGTCGGACAGCTTCGACAAGGATGCGTCCGCGACCTATCCCGACGGCTCTCCCGATCACGCCGCGCAGGACATCGCCGCCGGCGACCTGCCGAGCGACACGCGCATCATCCAGGACAATTCGGGCAGCGGCGAGGACGAGGGCCGCGCGATGTCGCAGCTCATCCACGATCTCGCGCCGGGTGCCGGGATCGACTTCGCGACCGCCTATAACGGCCAGGCCGGCTTCGCGAACAACATCCTCGCGCTCGCCGCCGCCGGCGACAGGATCATCGTCGACGACGTCAGCTATTTCGGCGAGCTGACCTACCAGAACGGCATCATCTCGCAGGCGGTCAACCAGGTCGCGTCGCAGGGCGTCTCCTACTTCACCTCCGCCGGCAATGACGGCCAGGAGGGCTATGAGGGCCTGTGGTCGGCGGGCGGCACCGAGACGATCCTCGGCACCACCTACACGATGATGCAGTTCGCCCCCGGGCAGGACTATATCCCGGTGAGCTTCCCGGCGGGCTCGGTGTTCGAGCTCGAATGGGCCAATCCGGGCGCGTCCGCGGGCGGTGCGGGCGCCACTTCCGATCTCGACTTCTTCCTCACCGACTCCGACGGCAACGTCTATGAGGCGTCGACCAGCAACAATATCGGCGGCGACCCGGTCGAGGTCTTCCAGGTGCCCTATGCCAACCCGTTCGGCGGCGATTTCCAGGTGCGCGTCGGTCTCGCGGCGGGCAGCCCGGCACCGAGCGAGATCCGGTTGATCGCATCGGGCAATGGCTATCCCGTCGCATTGGGCGACGCGGCGACGGACGCGACCAACCTCAACGCCGGCACGCTCACCGGGCATCACGGTGCCGACGGCGCGATCGCGGTCGCGGCGGCGCCCTATGACGGCACGCCCGCCTACGGCACCACGCCCCCTGCCGCCGAGGATTACACCTCCGGCGGCGTGCAGAAGATCCTGTACGACGACGACGGTCACGCGCTCGCCGCGGCCAACACCAACAGCGTCGCCTTCACCGGCGTCGACGGCGGAAACACGACCTTCTTCGGCTATGATTCCGATGGCGACGGCTACAACAACTTCTACGGCACTTCGGCGGCGGCGCCCGATGCCGCGGCGGTGGCCGCGCTGCTGCTCAGCGCCAACAGCACGCTGACCAGCGACGACATCCGGGCGCTGATGTCGGACTCGGCGATCGACATCACCGGCGCCACGACGCTCGATGCGACCACCGGCTACGACGATCGCACCGGCTCCGGCCTGATCCAGGCCGATCGCGCGGTCGGCTTCGTCGAGTCCGGCAGGATCTCCAGCGCCGACCAGACGACGCTGTACGGCACCCATCTCGGCGAGACGATCGCGGGCGGCGCCGGCGACGATACGATCTTCGCCAATGGCGGCGACGACACGGTCAATGCCGGGGCGGGCAACGACACCGTGCACGGCGGCGACGGCAACGACACCATCTTCGGCAACCAGGGCAACGACACGCTCTACGGCGATGCCGGCAACGATCATCTGAACGGCGGGCAGGGCGACGATCTCATTTCGGGCGGCGCGG
>CAZZZX010000567.1:0-2482 GCA_964658585.1 uncultured Novosphingobium sp. | reverse complement strand
TCTTCGGGTCAGCGACCCAACCAGTTCGGCGCCCGCTTCTCGACGAAGGCCCGCGGGCCTTCCTTCGCATCTTCGGTCGCCATCACCACCAGCATCCGTTCCTTCGACAGGCGCCGCATCTCGGCATCGCTGCGATCGCTCGTCTGACGCGCGAGATAGAGGCTTTCGCGCACCGAAACCGGCGCGTTCGCCACGATCGCGCGGGCGAGATCGAGCGCCGTGTCGACCAGCGTCTCCGCCGGGACGATCCGGTTGACCATGCCGTAGCCTGCGGCCCGCTCCGCACCGATCGGCTCGCCGGTCGCGACCAGTTCCAGCGCGACGTTGCGCGGCAGCACGCGCGCGATGCGATGGACGCCGCCCGCATTGGCGATCAGTCCGCGCTTGACCTCGGGCAGGCCGAAGCGGCTCGCGGGCGTGGCGACGATCATGTCGCAGGCGAGACACATCTCGAACCCGCCACCGAGCGCCGGGCCGTCGACCGCGGCGATCCACGGCTTGGTCCGAATCGCATCGACGATGCCCGCGAAGCCCGCGTCACCCGGCCGGAGCTCGGCGACCCTACCCGCCGCGACCGTCTTGAGATCGGCGCCCGCGCTGAACATGCCGGGCGTCGCGGAGGTCAGCACCACCACGCGCAGCGCCGGATCGGCCTCGATCCGCGCGACCGCCGCGGCGATCGTCGTGGCGGTCGCGCCGTCGATGGCATTGCGCGCCCTGGGCCGATTGAAGCGGAGCAGCGCGATATGGCCGTCCACCACCTCGAACAGCAGCGGCTCTTCGATGCCTTCGGTCATCTCACCCTCTCCTCAACCCCGCGGCGCAAGCCCTCGCCCGATCACATGCGCCTGGATCTCGGCCGCGCCCTCGAAGATATTGAGGATGCGCGCATCGCACAGGAT
Source organism: uncultured Novosphingobium sp. (assembly GCA_964658585.1). GTDB lineage: Bacteria > Pseudomonadota > Alphaproteobacteria > Sphingomonadales > Sphingomonadaceae > Solisphingomonas. The sequence continues at coordinate 1,580 of CAZZZX010000567.1, read as the reverse complement.
GCGGCTCGCCTCATATTCGAGCGCATAGCCGTTGCCGCCGTGGATCTGGACGTTGAGGTCGGCATTGGACCAGGCGACGCGCGCACCGAGCAGCTTGGCCATGCCCGCTTCGATATCGCAGCGCTCGCCCTTGTCCTTGTGGCGCGCGGCGGAATAGGTGAGCTCGCGCGCCAGCAGCAACTCGGCGACCATCATCGCGAGCTTGTCGGAGACGCGCGGGAACTCGATCAGCGGCTTGCCGAACTGACGGCGCTCGGTCGCATAGCGCATCGCCACGTCATAGGCGTTCCAGCCCACTCCGATGGCGCGCGCCGCGGTCTGGATGCGCGCGCCCTCGAAGGTGCGCATCAGCTGCTTGAAGCCCTGCCCCTCGACGCCGCCCAGCAGCCCCTCCGCCGCGACCCCGAAACCGTCGAACGACAGGACATATTCCTTCATGCCGCGATAGCCCAGCACTTCGATCTCGCTGCCGTCCAGCCCCTTGTCGGGGAACGGATCGCCCTCGGCGCCGCGCGTCTTGGCGGCGAGCAGCATCGACAGGCCACCATAGCCCGGCGTGTTCGGATCGGTGCGGGTGAGCACCGTCATCAGATCGGTGCGCGACGCGTGGGTGATCCAGGTCTTGGATCCGGTGATCGCCCAGCCATCGTCCGCGCCCTTCACGCCGCGGGTGCGGACCGAGGCGAGATCGGAGCCGGTGTCGGGCTCGGTGAAGACGGCGGTCGGCAGCACGTCGCCGCTGGCGAGGCCGGGCAGCCATTTCGCCTTCTGTTCGGGGGTGCCGTTCTGGCCGATCAGTTCGCCGGCGATTTCCGATCGCGTGCCGAGCGAGCCCGCGCAGATCCAGCCGCGCGACAATTCCTCGGAAACGAGGCACATCGCCAGCTTGCCGAGGCCGAGCCCGCCATAGTCCTCCTCGATGCATACGCCGAAGACGCCGAGATCGGCCATCTCGCGCACCGTCTCATCGGGGATCAGCACGTCGGCAAGATGCCAGGCGTGCGCATTGGGCGCGATCCGCTCGGCGGCGAACTGGCGGAACTGGCTGCGCACCATGTCGAGCGTGTCGTCCTCGACCGATTCGTCGGGCACCGCGCCCTCGCGCAGCTTCGCGACCAGCGCGAGGCGGGTCTCCGCGGTATTGCCGGCGCTCAGAAAGACGCCGACCGAAACGTCGCCGGCGAGCGTCTGCGCCGCGTCGACCAGGCCGAGCTCGTGCGGCCGCGCATATTCGTTCTGGCTCATCGGCACGCCGCCGAGCAGCTGCGCCAGATACTCGCCGAAGCCGACACGCAGCGCCAGCGCCTCGACCTCGCCGAAGCGGCCGCCGGACTGCGCCCGCGACGCCCAGTCGGCGGTCGCGGCCAGCGCCTCGGCGGTGGTCGCGATCCAGGCGAAGCCGTGGACGAGCCGCTGCTCGCGATCGGCGAGCGCGGAGCTGACCCTCCCGTCGGGCGCGATCGTCTCGGCGGTGCGGACACGCGCGGCCTCGGCATAGGCGCGCGCGGCGGTTGCCGCGGCAGCGGCGGTCGAAACCCAGTCGGTCATGCGTAGGCTACCTTGGCTGTCATGGCGGTGGC
>CAZZZX010000566.1:0-2484 GCA_964658585.1 uncultured Novosphingobium sp. | reverse complement strand
CACTCGGCTAGTGCGGCCGAGCGACGTTCCTTGAAGGTTTGGCGGTCAACGAGATGTCGTTCGACATTGAAGTGATTGTGGACGTTGGCGTGAACCGATGCGAACTTTTGGAGCGTCTTCATCTGTCGGAAGCGCAGCATCGCTCGCTCTCGTCGTCGGAACGGTAGGTGACTGTTCTCGACCCTGTTATTGGCGTGCCTGCCAATATCCTGTCGCTCGCCATTACCGAGCTCCTTCATGGCGGCCCGATACGATTTGAGGCCGTCTGTCGTGATCCGCTCGGGGGAGCCGTGGCGCTTCAGCGCTTTCTTCATGAAGGCCAGAGCCGCCTTTTTGTCCCGGCTCTTGGTGACATAGCTCTCTAGGATTTCCCCCTCATGATCCACAGCGCGCCACAGATAGTGGGTCTCGCCGTTGATCTTCACGAACACCTCATCAAGGTGCCAGCGCCAGTGCCGGAAGCCGCGCATGTAGCTGACGCGGCGTTCGCGCACTTCGGTAGCAAACATCGGCCCGAAGAGATTCCACCAGAAGCGGATGGTCTCGTGGCTCACATCGATGCCGCGCTCGAACAGCAAATCCTCCACGTTTCTAAGTGAGAGTGGGAAGCGTACGTACATCAGCACGACCAGCCGGATAATCTCGGGCGAGGAGTTGAAGCACCGAAACGGGCTGTACGGCTTGGCTCTCGATCTGCGCGGCATTACTCCGCGCTAGCAGCTGCCTCGTTCGTCTGACAGTGCCCTGCGGCCTATGTGGCATGGCGCAACCTGACATAAGCGAACAGCGCAAGACGTAGACTATCAAATTGGTCGGCCGAGACCCTATCCTACGAACGCGCGCTCGACGACGAACTGCCCGGGGTGGTTGCGCGTGCCCTCGCGCAGACCAAGCGCCTCCAATATCTCAATCATTTCCTGGTTGAACGCGATCGATCCGCAGATCATCCAACGCGAAGCACCGATCTCGTCTACCGGCAAACCGATATCCGCGCTGAACCGCCCATCGCGCATGCGATCAGTCACGCGTCCCTGACGGTGGAAGCTCCCCCTCGTCACCGTCGGATAATAGGTGAATCGGTTGGCCAGCAACTCGCCGAAGACCTCATCGTCGTGGATGTCTTCTTCAAGGAGCATTTGATACGCTAGCTCTTCCTTCTGGCGCACAGTATGCGCAACCACGATATGGCTAAAACGCTCATGCGTTTCGGGATCGCGCAGAATTGACAGGAATGGTGCCAGCCCGGTGCCGGTCCCGATCATCAACAGGTGTGCGCCCGGTTCCAGCGCGTCGGCGACAAGCGTCCCCGTTGTCTTGCGACTGAGCAAAATATGATCGCCGACTTCAAGATGCTGTAGTCGGGAAGTCAGCGCGCCGTCGCTGACCTTGACCGAGAAAAACTCGAGATGCTCTTCCCAAGCGGGGCTTGCGATTGAGTAGGCACGCAGCAGCGGTCGGCCGTCGGCGGTGGCAAGGCCGATCATGACAAATTCACCAGAGGTGAAGCGGAAGCTCTGCGGTCGTTCGATCCGGAAGCTGAACAGCGTGTCGGTCCAGTGATGGACCCAGGTCACACGCTGGCAAAACAGCCCCTTACCCTCGGCTATTTCGTGTAGGTTATTAGTCACGTTCAACTTTTATTCCGATCGGCCTGCATGGAGAGTTTAAGGCGCATCGCATTCGGCGGCCATCCGCAGCCCGCCATTCTGCGACTTTCGACATAGTCGAAAGATCGAGTCAATAAAAAACGAACGATTGTTTTATGGTCTCGATGATGACATTGAACGGTTCAGCAAAAGGCAGTGTGATCGAACTGGAGGCAGCAGGACCATGGCCGCATCAAGAGGGACAACACCATGCGGATGATTGATCATCACATATCGGGCGGCGGCGGCGCCGGGCGCCATGCCGATGTGTTCGATCCCAATACCGGCGCGGTGCAGGCGCGGGTGATGCTGGGTGATGCGGCCGATCTGGAAACGGCGGTTGCGGCGGCACTGAAGGCGCAACCCGGCTGGGCGGCGACCAACCCGCAGCGGCGCGCGCGCGTGATGTTCGAGTTCAAGCGGCTGGTGGAGGCCGACATCGACGCGCTGGCGCGCTTGCTCTCGTCCGAACATGGCAAGGTGGTGGCCGATGCCAAAGGCGACATCCAGCGCGGGCTCGACGTCATCGAGTTCGCCTGCGGCGTCCCGCATCTGCTGAAGGGCGATTACACGCAGAGCGCGGGGCCCGGCATCGACGTCTATTCGATGCGCCAGCCGCTCGGCATCGGCGCGGGCATCACGCCGTTCAACTTCCCGGCGATGATCCCGATGTGGATGTTCGGCGTCGCGATCGCGTGCGGCAATGCCTTCATCCTGAAGCCGTCGGAGCGGGACCCCTCGCTGCCCGTGCGGCTGGCGGAGCTGATGCAGGAAGCCGGCGCGCCCGAAGGCATTTTGCAGGTCGTCCACGGCGACAAGGAAATGGTCGACGCGATCC
>CAZZZX010000565.1:0-2485 GCA_964658585.1 uncultured Novosphingobium sp. | reverse complement strand
TGCTGTTGTCTTTGTCGTCCACGCCCAGCAGCTGCACGACCTGGTTCGCGTTGTAGCGATCGAACGACAGGCTGCCTCCCGAGTCCACCACGTCGCCGTGGGCATCGCGCTTGCTACCGAAGATCAGGCCGCCGTTCTCCGAGCCTTCGTCGTTAAAGAAAATCATTCCCGCCTGCGGTCGATCAACCTTTCGGTTGCTCTTTGCCCTTGACGATCACGCCCGGCAATTTCGCGCTGTCGGCAATCACCATTCTCAGCGTGCCGTCCGGCTCGCGTACGTTGATCCGATGAACGTTGATTTCATCGAACGTGGCGACAGGATTTTTTGAGAATCCCGTAAGCATCGATACCGCAAACACCGCGGTGAGCATGTCGACTCCCCGTAATCTTGATCCAGGCATAACTGGAGGTCTCCGGGCAAACTAGCCCCAAGGAGACCAACGATGCGCAAGAGCAAGTTCACCGAAAGTCAGATCGTCGCGACGCTGAAGCAGGTCGAGGGCGGTCGACAGGTCAAGGATGTGTGCCGCGAGCTGGGCATTTCAGACGCCACGTATTACGTCTGGAAGTCCAAGTACGGCGGCATGGAGGCGTCGGACGTGCAGCGACTGCGTGACGTCGAGGCAGAGCACGCCAAGCTCAAGCGGATGTATGCAGAACTGGCGATGGAGAATCACGCGTTAAAGGATCTCATCGCAAAAAAGTTGTAGACCCGGCGCACAAGCGCCCGCTGCTGGCGTGGTTGATGAATCACCACGGCTGGAGCGAGCGTCGGGCTTGTTCGGCGATGGGACTGTCTCGGTCAACGGCGCGCTATCGGCGCCGGCCGGATCGGGACGAGAAAGTGATCGCACTGCTCGCCGAGTTGGCTGAGCGGTTTCCTGAGCGCGGCTTCGACAAGCTCTTCCAGCTGATTCGGCGTCGCGGTTTGGTATGGAACCATAAGAGGGTGTGGCGCGTGTATTGCCTGATGCAACTCAACCGCCGCCGTCGCGGCAAGAAACGCGTGCCGAACCGGCATCCCCTGCCCTTGGTGGCCGGCGAGCAGATCAACAGCAGTTGGTCGATCGATTTCATGTCCGATGCCTTGTGGGACGGACGGCGCTTTCGGACGTTCAATGTGATCGACGATTTCAGCCGCGAAGCACTGGCGGTCGAGGTCGATCTCAACCTGCCTGCCGCGCGCGTCATTCGCACGTTGGAACGTATCGCCGCCTGGCGTGGTTATCCCACCAAGTTGCGCTTGGACAATGGTCCGGAGTTTGTTGCATTGGCATTAGCCGAGTGGGCAGAACGCAAAAGCATCACGTTGGACTTTATCGAGCCGGGCCGGCCGATGCAGAACGGCTTCATCGAACGCTTCAATGGCAGCTTCCGGCGCGGCGTGCTCGATATGCACGTCTTCCGCAATCTCACCGAAGTACGCGAGCAGGCCGAGCAATGGTTGGCCGACTACAACACCGAGATTCCCCACGACAGCCTTGGCGGGCTGACGCCCGCCGAATTCCGCCTTCAGAACGACCCGGCAACCTCTAATTTAGCGTGGCACTGATTTGTGGGGAGTCGACAAGCACACCGGAATAAATGACGAGAAAGCGCTGACCGAACATAGGTTCCCTCCGTAAAAAACATGACTCGCCCCATTTGTCGCCGAGGCCTGCGCGACACGTGGCCGCTTGAAGCCAAGATTGGCTATCTTAGGGCAGTAGCGCAAAAGCCGGCCGGGGGATTCGGACAGGCGCAGGAATAAACGATCGACTTGAGCAAGGATGTACGTATGGCTGCGAGCAGCGTTTCCGTTCAACGCACCAAGCTAGACCACGGCGGAAATGTCGTGCCGGTGCTGGCCATCGCCGCGCTGTTCGGCGCAGCCCACATGCTCACCAACGGGCAGTACGGCTTTCATCGGGACGAATGGCAGTTCCTCAGCGATGCGCAACATCTGGATTGGGGCTTTGTGCCCTACCCGCCGCTGACCGCGGCGCTGGAGCACCTGGGCCTGAAGATGTTCGGGCTGTCGCTGATTGGCCTTCGGTTATTTTCGGTGCTTGCGCAGGTGCTGGTGATTGTTGCCAGCGGCCTGATGGCGCGCGACCTGGGTGGTGGACGGCTGGCGCAGACCTTCGCAGCCATCGCCGTAGCGCTGTCGCCCTTGCCGTTGTTCTGGGCGACGGAATTCCAGTATTCCTCGTTCGACCTGCTGTGGTGGGTGCTTATCGCGTGGTGCTCGATTCGTCTGCTGCGGGACGACGAGCCGCGCTGGTGGATGGCCATTGGCGTATTCGCCGGACTCGGCATGCAGACCAAGTATTCGATCACGTTCGAGCTCGCCGGTGTGCTGGTGGGCCTATTGCTCACCGACGCACGGCGATATGTCTCCAATCGCTGGTTCTGGGTTGGCGGCGCCATCGCGTCACTGATATTTGCGCCCAACCTCGTCTGGCTGATCCGGCACGACTTCATCTCGTATCATTTTCTGCAGGGC
>CAZZZX010000564.1:0-2485 GCA_964658585.1 uncultured Novosphingobium sp. | reverse complement strand
ACGATCAGCGTCGAGGCGCCGAAGAGGATCGAGAACAGCGCGCGCATCTTGCCGTCGACCAGGACGAAAGAGGCGGCCCACAGCGCGAGATCGGCGTGCGAGGGCGTGCCGGTCGCATACGGGTTGAAATAGGCGCCGGACGGCAGCGCGAACCCGGTGACGTTCATCAGCACGATGCCCATCACCGCGACGCCGCGCAGCGCGTCGAGCGTGGGGAGGCGGGGGGCGGTCACGGACGGTAAGCGATGCCGAGACGCTCCGCTTGCGCTCGAAGAGGCTTGTCGATGGACCACAGGCGGCAACCATCGGTGAAACGGGCAGATGCCAGCAGGTGCGCGTCGATGAAACCGACGCGCGTACCGGAAAGCCCCTGCCACTCGATGAATGCCATCACCTCCGCATGGGATGCCTGCGGCAGAGCCGGTAATTTAGACAGGGCGCGCAATGTAGCGCGGCGCTCGGGCAGGCCACCCATCGCGAGCTCGCCGACGACAAGCGGATGCGTCAGCGCCTCTCTAAGATCGAGCAGCTTGTCGAGGTGGTCGATCGGGCGACGGAAATGATCGATCCAGACCGAGCTATCGACAAGGATCACTCGGGATTGACGAACCGGGGCGGGCGCCGGCGCGGGGCAGCCTGTGCACCGGGATCCGAGCCACCGAGGCGGGCCAGCCGCCGTCCGGCCTCGACCTGAACCAATGTCCGAAGCGCATGGCGGATCAAGGCGTTGCGATCCTCGATACCGCTATATTCGGCGGCATCGGCGAGAAGCTCGTCATCGATGGTGATAGTCGTCCGCATGCATCACATATGACATCGACTGATGCGCGCTACAACGTCTCACGCCAGCGCGCCGTCCGCCCCCATCAGCGCCGGGAAGAAGCCTTCGTGGGCGCGACGGAGGTCGGCGAGGGGGATGCGCGCTAGGTTCTGAGCGCCTTCGCCGTCGCCCACGAAGAGATCGCCATCGCCGGTGATACCCACCCAAAGGCATGGGATGCCGGCCGCGGCGGCTCGCTCTGGCACGGTCTGGTCAGCGTTGTCGGCGACAGTGACGAGATAACGCCCCTGATCTTCGGCGAACATCTGTCGCGCTAACCCGGCCGTCCAATCGTTTGGTTGCACATCCGCGCCACGGCTTCCTGCCAAGGCCATTTCGGCGATCGAGACGAGCAAGCCACCGTCTGAGATGTCGTGGACGGCATTGACCACCCCGTCGGCGACTAGCGATCTCACGAGGTGGCCGGCCTTCCGTTCAGCGTCAAGATCAACGTCGGGCGGCGAACCGTCTTCGCGGCCATGGACTTCCCGTAGCCATAGCGATTGGCCAAGATGGGTACCGGGGCCGCCGATCAACCAGATTGCATGACCGTCTCCCTTGAACGCGATCGTCGCGCTCCTGCTCCAATCCGCCAGCAGCCCGATCCCCCCGATCGCCGGCGTCGGCAGGATGGCGTTGCCGCCGCCGGTGGCGCGGCTTTCGTTGTAGAGCGAGACGTTGCCGCTCACGATCGGAAAGTCGAGCGCGCGGCAGGCGTCGCCCATGCCTTCGAGGCAGCCGACCAGCTGCGCCATGATCTCGGGGCGCTGGGGCGAGGCGAAGTTGAGGCAGTTGGTCACCGCCAGTGGCGTCGCGCCGACCGCCGACAGGTTGCGATAGCATTCCGCGATCGCCTGCTTGCCGCCCTCGTAAGGGTCGGCATAGCAGTAGCGCGGCGTGCAGTCGGTCGACATCGCCAGACCCTTGCGCGTACCGTGGACGCGGACCACCGCCGCATCGCCGCCGGGGCGCTGCACCGTGTCGCCGCCAACCATGTGATCGTATTGCTCCCAGATCCACCGCCGCGAGGCGATGTCGGGCGAGGCCATCAGCTTGAGCAGGTCGGCGGCGATGTCGGTGCTCTCGGGCACCTCGCCGAGCGGCTTCACCGCCGCCCACGCCATATATTCGTCCTCGGTGGCGGTCGGCCGATCGTACAACGGCGCGTCGTCGGCGAGCGGGCCGAGCGGGATGTCGCACACCGTCTCGCCCTTGTGGGTCAGCACCATCCGCCCGGTCTCGGTGACATGGCCGATCACCGCGAAGTCGAGCTCCCACTTGCGGAAGATGGCTTCGGCGAAATCCTCGCGGCCGGGCTTCAGCACCATGAGCATCCGCTCCTGGCTCTCGCTCAGCATCATTTCGTACGCGGTCATGCCCGCCTCGCGCTGCGGCACCGCATCCATGTCGAGTTCGATGCCGACGCCGCCCTTGCTGGCCATCTCGACGCTCGAAGAGGTGAGGCCCGCCGCGCCCATGTCCTGGATCGCGACGATCGCGTCCGAGGCCATCAGTTCGAGGCACGCCTCGATCAGCAATTTCTCGGTGAACGGATCGCCGACCTGCACGGTCGGGCGCTTCTCGTCGCTGTTCTCGTCGAACTCCGCCGACGCCATCGTCGCGCCGTGGATGCCGTCGCGCCCGGTCTTGGAGCCGACATAGACG
>CAZZZX010000563.1:0-2486 GCA_964658585.1 uncultured Novosphingobium sp. | reverse complement strand
GGCCGCGCCAGGGCGGCTCGATCACCGCGGCGCAGTTCATCAAGCGCTTCGTCGAGGACGGCGTGCGCTGGGCGCATCTCGACATCGCCGGGATGGTGTGGGCGTCCAAGGCGTCCAACCTGTGGGACAAGGGCGCGACCGCCTATGGCGTCGCGCTGCTCGACCGCTTCGTGTCGGACGTGCTCGAGAAGTAGCGGGCGCCGCGCCGTGCAGGTGGATTTCTACCGGCTCGGCCAGACGCCGCTCGCGCGCGTCCTGATGCAGGTCGCCGCGCGTGTGCTGGGCGATGGCGGGCGGCTGCTCGTCGTCGCCGGCGAAGGCGCCGAGGCGCTCGACGACGCGCTATGGTCGGGCGAGGACAGTTTCCTGCCGCACGGCCGCGCGACCGCGGACGACGACGGCGCCGATCAGCCCGTGCTGATCGCGGCCGACTGCGCTGCCGCCAACGGCGCGCGCAACGTCGCGCTGGCCGACGGCGTATGGCGTGATGCCGCGCTCGCGTTCGATCGCGCCTTCCATTTCTTCGATGGTGATGGCGTCGAGGCGGCCCGCGAGGCGTGGCGCGGCCTCGCCGGGCGCGAGGGTGTCACCCGCAACTTCTGGTCGCAGAACGAGGACGGCCGCTGGGCGAAGATCGGCTGAGGCCGCTCCCGACCTTCCCGAGCGCGAACCGATGGTCATGCCGTGGCCGCCGCCGTCCTCAATCCGCTCCGCCGCGCATCCCACATCGCGATCGCCCAAACCGCCAGCCCGCCAAGCGCGAGCGCGCTGCCGACCAGGCCGGTCGAGGTCCAGCCATAGCCCGCCTCGATCGCCAGCCCGCCCAGCAGCGGCCCGATCGCATTGGCGGTGTTGAACGCGGAATGGTTGAGCGCGGCGGCGAGCGCCTGCGCATCGTCCGCGACATCCATCAACCGCGTCTGGAGCGGGACGCCGAACGCGCCGCCAAAGCCGATGACCAGCACGTCGGGCAGGATCGTCCAGACGCTGTGCGCGGCGAGCGGATAGAGCGCCAGCGACACCGCCTCGAGCACGATCAGCGCCGCGACCGTCGGCATCAGCGCGCGGTCGGCGAAGCGCGGCGCGACCATCGTGCCGGCGGTCATGCCGATCCCGAAGCAGGCGAACACGATCGGCGTCGCCCTGGGCGCCATTCCCGTCACCGCGACCAGCGTCGAGGCGAGATAGGCATAGACCGCAAAGAAGCCGCCGAACCCGATCGCGCCGATGCCCAGCGTCAGCCACACCTGTCGCCGCCCGAGCGCGCCGAGCTCCCGCAGCGGGCTCGCGCCGTCGAGCGGCAGGTCGTTGGGCGCGAAGACGGCGACCAGCGCCATCGTCGCCATCGCGAGCAGCGCGACGATGCCGAAGCCCCAGCGCCAGCCGGCGATCTGGCCGATCTCGTTGGCGACCGGCACGCCGACGATGGTCGCGACGGTGAGGCCGAGCATCACGTACCCGACCGCGGCGGTGCGCCGCTCGGGGCCAAGCGTCTTGGCGGCGACGAGCGCGGCGATGCCGAAATAGGCGCCGTGCGGCAGCCCCGAGAGAAAACGGAACAGCAGCATCCAGTGATAGCTCGGCGCCAGCGCCGACAGCCCGTTGCCCAGCGCGAACATGCCCATCAGCCCGACCAGCAGGGTACCGCGCCGCATCTTCGCCGATATGACGGCGAGGATCGGCGCGCCGACCACGACGCCGAGCGCATAGGCCGAGATCACATGCCCCGCGATCGGCGCATCGATCCCGAGCCCGCGCGAGAAGAAGGGCAACAGGCTCATCGTCGCGAATTCGGTGGTGCCGATCGCGAAGCCGCCCATCGCCAGCGCGAACAGGACCAGCCCGGCATGGTATCTGCGTGGCGGCGATGTCGCCAAGTCCAGCCTCCTGTCCTGCGCTGTCAGCATCATATGCTGCGATGCAGCGCGAAGTGCAAGACGGTCAGACGCCCGCGAAGGCGGCCTCGGCGAGCAGATAGGCGCCGACCAGCCCGGGGGCTTCCCTGCATTCCGGCGGCGTGATCCGCGCCTCGGCGACGCCATCGGGCACCCACTGCGCGGCGTAGCCGGCGAGGCGGCGGAGCGTCTCGGCGCGAACCAGCGGGAAGAGCCGCGCCTGCGTCATCACACCGCCGCCGAGCACGATATGCTCGGGCGCGACGGTCAGGATCAGGCTTGCGCAGAGCTGGCCGAGATAGTCGGCGACGATTCCCCAGGCCGGGTGATCCGCAGCGACATCGGCGAGCGTCGCGCCGAACGCCGCGTCGATCGCGGGGCCGCTCGCCAGTCCCTCCAGGCAATCGCCATGATAGGGGCAGGTGCCGGCGAAATCGCCGTGCCCGGGATTGCGCCGTGGCAGCAGATGACCGGCCTCGGGATGCCCGAGCCCGATGACGGTCCGGCCGTCGACGACCAGACCGACGCCGATGCCCGTGCCGACCGTGACATAGGCGACCGCGCGCCGCCCCGCCGCTGCGCCACAGTGCG
>CAZZZX010000562.1:0-2487 GCA_964658585.1 uncultured Novosphingobium sp. | reverse complement strand
CCGTCGTCCGCCTCGAGCATCGCTACCGCACCGCCGACGACGGCTATCGCTGGCTGTCCTGGGTGGTCGTGCCCGAGAACGACCGGATCTATTGCCGCGCGCGAGACGTCACCGCCGAGAAGCAGCAGGCCGTCGAGCTCGCGACGCGCACCGCCGAGCGCGACCGGTTGTGGCGGACCTCGCAGGACCTGCTCGTGGTGGTCGACACGCAGGGCGTGTTCAAGGACGTCAGCCCGGTGGTGACGCGGATCCTCGGCTGGACGCCCAAGGAAATGATCGGCTGCACGGTGTTCGACTTCATCCACGCCGACGACATGCCCGTGGACGCGTCGATACTCGTCGACGGCGCGCAGCACGATCTGCCGACCTATGTGAACCGCTACCGCCACAAGGACGGCGGCTATCGCTGGCTGTCCTGGGTGGCGGCGCCCGACGGCGACCTGATCTTCGCGACCGCGCGGCACATCACCGCGCAGAAAGAAGCCGAGGATGCGCTGCGCCAGGCCGAGGATGCGCTGCGTCAGTCGCAGAAGGTCGAGGCGATCGGCCAGTTGACCGGCGGCGTCGCGCACGACTTCAACAATCTGCTCACCGTGATCCGCGGCTCGGTCGATCTGCTGCGCCGGCCTGATCTGTCGGAGGAGCGGCGCAAGCGCTATCTCGACGCGATCGCCGACACGTCCGATCGCGCGGTCAAGCTGACCAGCCAGCTGCTCGCCTTCGCGCGGCGTTCCTCGCTCAAGCCCGAGACGTTCGACGCCGGCGCCAGCCTGCGCGCGCTGCACGACATGATCGGCACGCTCACCGGATCGATGATCGCGGTCGACATCGTCGTCGAGGGGACCTGCTTCGTCGTCGCGGATCCGAGCCAGTTCGACACCGCGATCGTCAACATGGCGGTCAACGCGCGCGACGCGATGGACCGGCAGGGCACGCTGAGCGTCGTCGTCCGCCAGACCGATGCGATCCCGGCGATCCGCAACCATCCGCGCGTGGCGGGCGATTTCGTCGCGGTCTCGATCCGCGATACCGGCAGCGGCATCGCCGAGGACAAGATCGACCACATCTTCGAGCCCTTCTTCACCACCAAGGGGGTGGGCAAGGGCACCGGTCTGGGGCTCAGCCAGGTGTTCGGCTTCGCCAAGCAGTCGGGCGGCGAAATCCTCGTCGAGAGCCGGCCCGGCGAGGGCACGGTGTTCACGCTGTTCCTGCCGCGTGTCGCGCCACCCGCGACCGCCGCCGCGCCCGCCGTCCGCGACGGCATCGCGCGCGCGCACGGCATCTGCGTTCTGGTCGTCGAGGACAATGCCGAGGTCGGCGCGTTTGCGACGCAGGCGCTCGCCGAGCTCGGCCACGTCACGGTACTCGCCGCCGACGCCGAGCAGGCGCTGGCGCGGCTCGCCGACGCCGAGCGGCCGTTCGACGCGGTGTTCACCGACGTGGTGATGCCGGGAACGAGCGGCATCGATCTCGGCCGCGCGCTGCGGCAGCTCTATCCGGGCCTGCCGGTGCTGCTGACCAGCGGCTATTCGAGCGTGCTCGCCGAGGAAGGCACGCACGGCTTCGACCTGCTGCAGAAACCCTATTCGGTCGACGACCTGTCCGCCGCGCTCGACCGGCTGCTCGATGCGCGGCGGGGCGGGGCGGCGGACGCGAGCGAGTGATCCATGGGACCATGCCTCGCCGGTCGGAGAGGTTCCTAGTTGGCGGCGACCCGCATTGCCGTCTGGGCGTTCAGCTCGGCCAGGGTCGCCTTCGACACCACGAAGTTGATCGGCATCTCGCCCATCGAGCCCGAGACATTGCCCCTCTGGTCGACATGGAGCGCAAAGGCTTCCCTGGTCTCGCTGACGCGTCCCGCGATGTCGACGCTGCCGTCGCCGTTGCGCGTCGACACGCTCTGATAGTGAGATCCGTCCGAACCGATGAAGTCGATACCCGCAGGTGCGGCGACCGCCGGGGCGGCGATGAGTGCGGCAGCCGCGGCGATGACAGAAAGACGCATGTTGGTCTCCGCAAAGAGAGAATGGTCCTCTCGGCCGACTATGTTCTGTCCCGAGGATGAATGCTGCGACGCAGCATGACAAATGCGGAGATTGGAGCTGCGCTTGCGGCATCGGCAATCGGCGAAATGGTGCACCGCACAAGACAATCGACGCGATCGGGCCGGATCGTGGGACGCCGGCGGACGACAATCCCGCACCTGCCGGTTCGGGAAGCGCGCATCCCGTCGCAACGAAACGCGGCGACGACCGTTACGGGAGCGGCACAAGGGAGAATAATATGCGCAGCAAGTTGATGATGGCCGCGTCGATCGCGATGGTCGGCATCCCGGCGACGAGCCCGGCGCCCGCGCTGGCCTACCATCACTACGATCACAGCTATCGCGGCCGCGGCGGCTATTATCGCCATCGCTGCGGCGGCGGCAACGGTGCGGTCGGGACGGTCGCGGGCGGTGTCGGCGGCGCGCTGATCGGCAACGCGATC
>CAZZZX010000561.1:0-2489 GCA_964658585.1 uncultured Novosphingobium sp. | reverse complement strand
CCTGCCGGCCTCGTCGATCGGCGCACTCGACGTCGATTTTGCCACGCAGTTTCTGGAGACGCCTTTCTGCGTCGGTGATTTTTATGGGGCTCAGACCAAGCGGTTCGGACGGCTTCTGACGCGGTCGCGACACATGGTCGATCTCGTCATGCATCCGATCATTCGGGCGCTCGCCGATCGCACGCTGAAGCCCTGGTGCGATACCATCCAGCTCAACGTCACCCAGGCCATCGAGATACACCCCGGAGCCCTGGCGCAGCTGCCGCATCGCGATCAGGACATGTGGCCGGACGCGGCAGGCAGTCACGAATACCTTATCAACGTGATCTGGCCGCTGACCCCGTTCACGCGCGACAATGGCGCAACGCTGTTATGGCCCGACAGCCATGGCCGGCTCGCGCTTGAGGACCCGGCCTTGCTTCCGGTCGTCGCCGAAGCGCGACTGGGAGATGCCATCATCTTCCTGGGATCGACGCTTCACGGCGCGGGCGCCAACGCAAGTCAGTCCCTGCGCCGCGGGTTGGTGATCGGCTACAGTCTGGGATGGCTGAAACCCTATGAGAATCCGTGGCTCGCCTATCGTCCGCAAGTCCGCGCCGTCCAACAAGGTTCTGCAGAGCGTTGGCGATGTCTGCGACCGCATGCTGATGGCGGACGATGACCGTCAACTCGACTGCGTTGAATGGCGAGGACAGCCAGTTGCAGGATCCGACAGCGCCGATCCAGCCGTCGTCCCGAGTGTCGAGCAGCATGAGCTTGGCATGGGAGCCGGTCGATCGCAGGCCGACATGAACGAGGCCCCGCATGTGCCTGTCCCCGCGGACGCGCTTGGCGATGTTGGAGGCGGCGAGCGCATTTTTCGTCTCGGTCTTCTCGTCACGCTCCGCCCCCCAAAGCAGGTCGAACCGTACGCCGCGTTGGCAGGCGCTCTGGATCATGGGTTCGAGGGCTTCGAACTTCGCGGCGTCGAGGAAGGTGGAATGGATGATCACCCGGCGATGCGCCCGCTCCAGGAGCGCTTCGAAACTCTGTCGCTGGGCGGAGCCGCCGATCACGATATCGTCGGCATCGAAGTCGCAGGCATAGCTTGAAAGCGAGAGGTCCACAGTCTCCCGGGCCCCGATATAGGGGACCGTGATTTCGGCTGCGTTGCCGGGTCGGCTCGCAACCTTGGCGACGATCGCGCGAAGCTCAGCCTCCGGAAACCCTTCGACGGCCCCGTCGAC
Source organism: uncultured Novosphingobium sp. (assembly GCA_964658585.1). Taxonomy (GTDB): domain Bacteria; phylum Pseudomonadota; class Alphaproteobacteria; order Sphingomonadales; family Sphingomonadaceae; genus Solisphingomonas. The sequence continues at coordinate 1,263 of CAZZZX010000561.1, read as the reverse complement.
GACCCGCAGGATCATATATTCATGATCGTGGACAGCCGCGGTTCGCGCGTCGATCTGAGCGATCCGCTCATCCCAGCCCTGGGTCGCAATCTCTGCCAGGCGATCCAGATTTGCCTCGTTCGACATGGATGGCGCGCCGTCACGCACGACGAGCGTTCGAACCTCGACACCCGCGGCGCGCTCGCGATCGACCTTGCTACCGGGGAGGAGACGGATCTGGTTCTTCTTGAAGATGCATCCGCCGACGCGTTCGATAACGAAGCTGACCCGGCGGGAAATGCGTTTGGGGAAGAAGGGCAGCGGCTCCCCGCTTGTGACGAGCAACTTGCCGCTTTGGCTGGCCTGAAAGGCGACATCAGCACCGGCCATGCTGACCTCGATGAGCCGGAAGCGCATCAGCCGGGCGATGGACGCGATAACGACCTGATGGGGAAGGCCGGCGTCGGTCGCGAGGTCGGCGATGGATCGCGGGGCCTGCGCGACCGACCACAATAGCGCTTCATCGATCACGCTCCACGCGCGGCCACGGTCGATGCCGACGTTGCAGACGACCCGATAGATCGGGATGGCCAGGAGGATTGTCATAGCGACACCTTGAGATCGGACGGCGTAAGGAAGGTGGCGAGGGGCACGCCATGACGGGTTTCGCCCCGTAATTCCTCAATGACCTCGCGCATGATCGTCAGGAATGAGAGGTCATCGCGCGTCGCATCCGGATCGACTCCGCGAACCGCCTCCTTGAGGAAATCGAGGCTGCCGATGATAATCAGCTGCGATTTGGCGCGGCTGAGCGCCACGTTCATGCGTCTTCGGTCGCGAAGAAACCCCAGCGCGCCGGCACCGGTTCGCGGGCTGTTTCGGACGAGCGAGAGAATGACGACGTCGGCCTCGCTGCCCTGGAAGGCGTCGACGGTCCCGGTGAAATTCCCATCGGATCGTACGGAGCGGAACTGATCGAGATGCGGAAGGCTGCGGTTGCGCTCAGCCTTGATCCTGTGTGTCAGCTTGTCGACCTGGGCCTTGTAGGGGGACAGGATCGCGAGGCTCGCCGGCTTGCTCGGATCCCTGGAGCGGAGATGCTTGAGCACCTCGATCGTGGCGTCCACCTCGGCGGGATTGTGCCAACGCGGTCCTGACTTCTCGGGAGAGGCGGCGGCGCCGGTCATGCTGACGTGCGGGAAGTTGACGACGACCACTGGTGAAGACGGGATTGGTCCGTGCTGGACGATGGGCGCACTGTCCTTGAGCTCGGCGCGCTCGGCG
>CAZZZX010000560.1:0-2490 GCA_964658585.1 uncultured Novosphingobium sp. | reverse complement strand
GTTCCGTCAGGACCTCCGCCTCGCCGACCAGCCGGCGCTCGCCGCCGCCGTCCGGGACGGCGCGGTGATCCCGGTCTATGTGCTCGACGACGCGGGGCCGGGCGATCATGCGATCGGCGGTGCCGCGCGCTGGTGGCTGCATCACAGCCTCACGGCACTCGCCGCCGATCTGCACGACAAGGGCTCGCGGCTGATCCTGCGGCGCGGCCATGCCGAGCAGATGATCGCGGATATCGCCGAAGAGAGCGGCGCCACCCGCGTCCATGCGATCCGCCACTACGAGCCGTGGTGGGTGAAGGCCGAAGAGGCGCTGGCCGAACGCCTCGACCTGGTGCTGCACGACGGCAACCAGCTGGCGCCGCCGGGCGCGATCACCACCGGGTCGGGGACGCCGTTCAAGATCTACACGCCGTTCTGGCGCGCGCTGTCGCACCACATGCCGCCCGACGCACCGCTCGCCCGTCCGCGTGCGATCCCGGCGCCCGCACGATGGCCCGGGAGCGACGCGCTCGGCGACTGGGCGCTGCTGCCGACCAGGCCCGACTGGGCGGGCGGCTTCTCCGACTGGCAGCCCGGCGAGGCGGGCGCGCACAAGCGGCTCGACCGGTTCGTGGGCAAGGCCGACGATTATGGCGCCGCGCGCAACCTGCCGAGCCGGGACGGCACCTCGCGCCTCTCGCCGCATCTCCATCATGGCGAGCTGTCGCCGCGCCAGGTCTGGCATCGCGTCGCGGGTGCGGGCGGATCGGTGCGCACCTTCCTCGGCGAGGTCGGCTGGCGCGACTATGCCCAGACCATCCTCACCCAATATCCCGAGGTCGGCCGCACCAGCACGCGCGACCAGTTCGAGCGGATGCCGTGGCGCACCGGCAAGGCGGCGGACGCCGATCTGCGCGCCTGGCAGCAGGGCCGTACCGGCTATCCGATCGTCGATGCCGGGATGCGCCAGCTCTGGACGACGGGATGGATGCACAACCGGGTGCGGATGATCGCCGCCTCCTTCCTCATCAAGCATCTGCTGATCGACTGGCGCCGAGGCGAGCGCTGGTTCTGGGACTGCCTGGTCGATGCCGATTACGGCAACAATTCGGTCAACTGGCAATGGACCGCGGGGAGCGGCGTCGATTCGAACATGTTCCCGCGGATCATGGCGCCGCTCGTCCAGTCGGAGAAGTTCGACGCGGCGGCCTATATCCGCGACTGGGTGCCCGAACTCGCCACGCTGTCCGACGCGGCGATCCACGATCCCGACGAGGCGGGGCGCCGCCCCGACGACTATCCCGCCAAGCGGATCGGTCATCGCGAGGCACGCGAGCGGGCGCTGGCGGCGTATGCGCGGACCAAGGGGTGACGCACCCCTATTTCATGACGACGGCGCGATTGGGCTTCGGCGTGTGGACCGCCGGGCACGGCGCGCTGGCCGATGCGGTGTGGGGCGATCCGGTCGTCACGGCGATGACCGGCGGCCCCTTCGCGCCGGATCAGGTCCGCGACCGGCTGGCGCTCGAGATCGCCAATGGCGAGCGGCACGGCGTGCAATATTGGCCGGTCTTCGATCTCGCGAGCGGCGCGCATCTCGGCTGCTGCGGCCTGCGACCGCGGCCGGGGGAAACCGAAGTCTTCGAGCTCGGCTATCAGCTGCGCCCCGAAGCCTGGGGTCGCGGGATCGCTGCGGAGGCGGCGCGCGGCGTCATCGCATGGGCGTCCGCGGGCCGCGCCACGGCGCTGATCGCGGGGCACCACCCGCGCAACGATGCCTCGCGTGCGATCCTGGTGAAGCTCGGCTTCACCTACACGCATGACGAGATCTACCCGCCGACCGGGCAGATGGAGCCCTGCTACCGGCTGGCGCTCTGATCCGCCCCCATCAGACGCGGATCCGTGTGCGATGTCCGGCCGGGAAATCGTCGACCACCAGCCGCGCGATCGCCTCGCCCACCGCCGCCGGCTGCGCGATCGTCGTCGCGTCCTCGCCCGGAAAGGCGGCGGCACGCATCCGGGTCGCGGTGGCGCCGGGATCGACGATCGCGACGCGGATCGAGGAAAGCTGCTCGACCTCGTCGCCATAGGCCAGCACCAGCGTCTCGAGCGCCGCTTTCGACGCGCCGTAGGCGCCCCAATAGGCGCGTGGCGTCGCACCGACGCTGGAGGTCAGCGCGACCACGCGCGCACGCTGCGAGCGGCGCAGCGGCGCGTCGAAATTGGCGATCAGCGCCTGCGTGGCGAGCAGGTTGAGCGTCAGCAGCGCGTTGAATTCCTTGCCGTCGATCATCGCCACCGGGGTCAGCGTGCCGAGCATCGCGGCGTTGAGCACGAGAATGTCGAGCGCCGGCCAGCGCGCGCCCACCGCCTGCGCGAGGCGCGCGATCGAGTCGCTCTCGGTCAGGTCCATCGGCGCGATCGTGGCGTTGCCGCCGGCGGCGTGGATACGCTCCTCGACCTCTTCCAGTCCGCCCGTCGTGCGCGCGGTCAGGATGACATGGGCGCCCT
>CAZZZX010000559.1:0-2512 GCA_964658585.1 uncultured Novosphingobium sp. | reverse complement strand
ATGCCGAGCGCTTCGCACGGGTCTTCGCCGCGGCCGCCGGCGCGCCGACCGCGGCGCAGCTCCAGCGCGGCTATCTCGACGGCGCGTCCGACGGCGTCGCGGTGTTCACCCCCGATCGCATCGGATCGGCCGCGCACCTGGCGCAGGCGGTGGCGCGCGATCCGGACGCCTATCGTCGTGCGATCACCGAATGCCTGCCCCGGATCAAGGCCGCGACCGCCGATCTCCACGCCATCTATCTCGCGCTCCACGGATTGCTGCCGGACAAGCCGCTGCCGCAGATCTATGTCGTGTTCGGCGCCGGCAATTCGGGCGGGACCGCGGGCCCGAACGCGCAGGTGCTCGGGCTCGAGGTGCTGTGCGCGCAGAACCCCGATGCCGAGGGGTTCCGCACCACGCTTCGGCGCTTCTTCGCGCACGAGACGGTCCACACCGTCCAGCACGATCCCACCGGCGCCGATCGGTCGCCGCTGCTCGCCGAAACGCTGGTCGAGGGCGCCGCCGACTTCATCGCCGCGCTGGTGACGGGGCAGACGCCCGAGCCGGCGCGCGCGGCCTGGGCGGCGCCGCGCGAAGCGGCGCTCTGGGCGCAGTTCCGGCAGGATATGCAGGCGACCATGCCGGACGCGGCGAAGGCGGCGCCGGACGCCGCGCGCACGGCGACGCATCGCTGGGTCGAGAATTACGGGCAGGCGCCGCCGGGCTGGCCGTTCGAGACCGGCTACTGGATCGGGATGCGGATCTGGCAGAGCTATTACGCCAGGGCAGCCGACAAGCATCAGGCGATCCGCGACATGCTCGGCTGGGACGACCCCGAGCTGATGCTGCGCCGGAGCGGCTATGCGGGCGGCGGCGCATCGCCATCCGCGCATCGCGAGGAGGCGACGAAATGACGCATCGACTGCGGATCGCGGCGGCGCTGCTGGCCGCCACACCCGGTATCGCCGCCGCTGTCCTGCCGCCCGCCGCCCCCGCCGCCGACGTGTTCCGCAACAGCGAAGCGCATGACGGCCTGCTCGCGGTCCATGTCGACAAGGCAGGGGGGCGCATCCTGCTCACCCTCCCCGCGCCGCAGGCGGACGGCGTGTCGGCGCGGCTGCTCTATGCGACCGCGCTGCGCAGCGGGCTGGGCTCGGCGCCGACCTTCCTCGATCGCGGGCGGGTGAGCGAAGCGCGCGTGCTCGCCTTCCGGCCGATCGGCAAGAGGATCGCGCTGCAGTTCGAAAATCCGCGCTTCCGCGCCGCGGGCACGCGGTCCGATCGCGGCGATTTCGGCATCTCGACGGTGGCGATGGTCGATATCGTCGATCGGCTGCCCGGCGGTGCGCTGGTCATCGACGTGGCGCCGTTCCTCGCGCAGGACACGCTCGGCATCGCGACCTCGCTCAACCAGGAAAGCAGCGCGATCGTCGCGGGCGAGGCGCAGGGCGCGGGCAAGGGCTTCAGGCTCGACGACAAGCGCAGCGCCGCGGATCCCGGATCGGTCAAGGTCTTCCCCGACAATATTGAGGTCGACGCGATCCAGACCTATGCGTCGGACAAGCCCGGCGACGAGGTCGAGAACATCGTCCCCGATCCGCACGGCGTCAGCTTCACCGTGCATCACAGCTTCGTCCGCCTGCCCGGGCCCGGGTTCCGCCCACGCGCCTTCGATCCGCGAATCGGCGGCTTCGCGACGCAGGTGGTCGACTTCGCGGCGCCGCTCGGCAGCGACGTGGTGCGCGATCTCGCCAACCGCTTCCGGCTCGACAAGACCGATCCCGGCGCCGCGCGCAGCCACGTGAAGAAGCCGATCGTCTTCTATCTCGATCGCGACACGCCCGAGCCGATCCGCTCCGCGCTGCTGACCGGCATCAACTGGTGGGGGCAGGCGTTCGACGCCGCGGGCTATATCGACGCCTTCCACGCCGAGCTCCTGCCCGAGGGCGCGGACCCGATGGATGTCCGCTACAACATCGTCAACTGGGTCGATCGCGCGACGCGCGGCTGGTCCTACGGCCAGGAGATCGTCGATCCGCGCACCGGCGAGATCGTCAAGGGCATGGTCGTGCTGGGCTCGCTCCGCGCGCGCCAGGACATTTCGATCTTCGAGGGGCTGGTCGGCGCCGGCGCGATCGGCAGCGGCGGGCCGAACGACCCGGTCCGCGTCGCACTCGCCCGGCTCAGCCAGCTCGGCGCGCACGAGGTCGGCCACGCGCTCGGCTTCGCGCACAATTTCGCCGCAAGCACGCAGGATCGCGCCTCGGTGATGGACTATCCGGGACCGCGCATCGGTCTGGTCGACGGCGCACCCGACCTCTCCGACGCCTATGCCACCGGCATCGGCAGATGGGACATGGCGACGGTCGGCTGGCTCTATGGCGACGATGCCGGGGCCGACGCGCACGCCGCGGCGGCGGTCGCAGCGGGGCTGCGCTACGTGCCCGACGACAATGCCCGGGCGCCCGACACCGCGCAGCCCTGGGGCGGGCTGTGGGACGACGGCGCCGACCCGGTGGCCGAGCTGACCCGG
>CAZZZX010000558.1:0-2515 GCA_964658585.1 uncultured Novosphingobium sp. | reverse complement strand
AGGCCCACGCGATCGATCTCGCCAACGACACCGAATACGGCCTCTCCGCCGCCGTCTTCACCCGCGACACGGCGCGGGGCCTGCGGGTCGCGCGGCGGATCCGGTCCGGCATCTGCCATATCAACGGGCCGACCGTGCATGACGAGGCGCAGATGCCGTTCGGCGGCACCAAGGCTTCCGGCTACGGCCGCTTCGGCGGCAAGGCCGGCATCGACGCCTTCACCGAGCTGCGCTGGATCACGATCGAGACCCGGCCCGGCCATTTCCCGATCTGAGGACGACCGCGATGACCGCTACGACCATTCCCGCCGCCGAGACCGCCGCCGAGCGCGCCGAAGCCGATACCGTCGCCTTCGAGGTGATCGGTCGCATCGCCTGGGTGAAGTTCAATCGGCCGGAGAAGCGCAACTGCATGAGCCCCAGGCTCAATCGGCGGATGATGGCGGTGCTCGACGAGCTGGAATATCGCGACGATGTCGGCGTGCTGGTGCTGACCGGCGAAGGCACCGCCTGGTCCGCGGGCATGGACCTGAAGGAGTATTTTCGGGAGACCGAGTCTGAGGGCCTCCCGGGCACGCGCAAGGCGCAGCGCGAGAGCTATGGCTGGTGGCGGCGGCTGCGCTGGTATCAGAAGCCGACGATCGCGATGGTCAACGGCTGGTGCTTCGGCGGCGGCTACGGCCCGCTGTTCGCCTGCGATCTCGCCTTCGCGGCCGAGGACGCGCAGTTCGGCCTCAGCGAGATCAACTGGGGCATCCTGCCCGGCGGCGGCGCCACCAAGGTGGCCGTCGAGCTGACCAGCTTCCGCAACGCCATGTACCACGCGATGATGGGCGAGAATGTCGATGGCCGGACCGCAGCGCAGTGGGGCTTCGTCAACGAGGCCGTGCCGCGCGACAGGCTCAAGGCCCGCGTCACCGAGGTGGCGCAGGTGCTGCTCAGGAAGAATCCGGTCGCGCTGAAGGCGACCAAGGATGCCGTCCGCCGCGTCGGCGCGATGACCTATGACGAGGCCGAGGATTATCTGATCCGCGCGCAGGAAGCCGCCAACAGCCACGACAATGAGGGCCGCAAGGAAGGCATCCGCCAGTTCATCGACGAGAAGAGCTACAAGCCGGGGCTCGGCGCCTACGACATCTCGAAGCGACAGGGCTGAGGCGTACGCCGTGCCCGGGCCGGTCGATCACATCGCGCTTCATGCCCGGCTCTCGCCCGACCGTCTCGCCGCCGCCGATCTGACCAGCGGGCGGGAGTGGAGCTACGCGCGGCTCGATCGCGATGTCGGCGCGTGCGCGGCGGTGCTGCTGGCGCGCGGCATCGGGGTTGGCGACCGGGTGGCGGCGCTGGCGCGCAACCGGGTCACGCTGATCGTCCTCCATCATGCCTGCGCGCGGATCGGGGCGATGTATGCGCCGCTCAACTGGCGGCTTGCTGCGTCCGAGCTGGCGGAACTGGTCGCGGATATCGACCCGGCGCTGCTGATCGAGGACGACGGCGTGGATCGCGGCGTCCCCGCGCTCGCCATCGACGCGCTGGAGGCGGAGATCGCGGTCGCCGAGCCCGCCGTCACGCCGCCGATCGATCCCGATGCGGCGTCACTGATCCTCTACACCTCGGGCACATCCGGCCGGCCCAAGGGCGCGATGTTGAGCGAGCGCGCGATCGGCGAGACCGCGATCAATCTCTCGCAACTCGGTGCGATCGATCGCAACAGCCGCTTCCTGTGCGACGGGCCGATGTTCCATGTCATCGGCATCGTCAGCAATATCCGCCCGGCGCTGATGTGGGGCGGGGCGTGCCTGGTGTCCGACGGCTTCGTGCCGGGGCGGACGCTGGCGCGGCTTTCCGATCCGTCGCTCGCCGTCACGCACTTTTTCGGGGTGCCGCAGATGACCGCGGCGCTGCGTGCCGAACCAGGCTTCGATCCGGCGAAGCTGCGCCACCTGACGGGCCTGTTCACCGGCGGCGCACCCCATGCGCCGGCCGATGTCACCCGCTGGATCGAGGACGGCGTCCCGCTGTCCAACGGCTTCGGCATGAGCGAGTGCGGCACCGTCTGCCACACGCCGCTCGATCCCCGCTTGGTCGCGCGCCACGCCGGCTCCGTGGGGACGCCGACCTCGCGCGTCGCGATGCGCGTGGTGGACGAGGCGGGTATCGCGCTGCCGCCCGGCGAACGGGGCGAATTGCTGCTCAAGGGCGCGAACCTCTTTTCCGGCTACTGGCGGCGCCCGGAAGCCATGACCGAGGCCTTTACGGTGGACGGCTGGTTCCGTACCGGCGACATCGCGCGGATCGATGCCGACGGCCTCGTCTGGCTGGTTGATCGCAAGAAAGACATGTTCATCTCGGGCGGCGAGAATGTCTATCCGGCCGAGATCGAGGCGGAGCTCGAGCTCAAACGCTACGCGGAGCGCAACACCGACTCCGTCGTGACCACGTTGCGGCTCGCGCCGATCCTCGGTCCCACCGTTCGCAACTACCTCACGCGCTGGCTCGCGCGGCGGCTCGGCGC
>CAZZZX010000557.1:0-2520 GCA_964658585.1 uncultured Novosphingobium sp. | reverse complement strand
GCGATCGCGCTGGCGATCGACCGGCATGGCGGATGATGCTGTGTTTTACATAATGTCTATTATCAGACTGAAAGATCGAACGTGACGCGCGAGGCCGTTACCGCTCTCGTGCGGCTCGCCGGCATCATGGCGCGGCTGCGCGATCCGGTGTCGGGTTGCGCATGGGACATTGCGCAGGATTTCGCGACGATCGCGCCCTATACGATCGAGGAAGCCTATGAGGTCGCGGACGCGATCGCCCGCGGCGACATGGCGGATCTCGCGGGCGAACTCGGCGACCTTCAACTCCAGGTCGTGTTTCACGCGCGGATGGCCGAGGAAGCCGGCCACTTCACGCTCGCAGACGTGATCGCGGGCATCGCCGACAAGATGGTCCGCCGTCATCCGCATGTCTTCGCAGACGACGTTGAGCCTGTCGCGGCATGGGAGACGATCAAGGCGAACGAGCGTGCCGGCCGTGCCGAGACCGGCGCGCTCGACGGCGTGCCGCTCGGCCTGCCCGCGCTGATGCGGGCCGAAAAGCTCCAGAGACGCGCCGCGCGCGTCGGCTTCGACTGGCCCGACGCCGCCGGCCCTCGCGCCAAAATCGACGAGGAACTGGACGAGATCGCGTCCGCGCCCGATGCCGACGCGCGCGCGATGGAATATGGCGACCTGCTGTTCGCGCTCGTCAACTGGGGCCGGCACATGGGCATGGATCCGGAGGCGGCACTGCGCGCCGCCAACGCCAAGTTCGAGCGGCGTTTCAAGGACATGGAGGCGAGTTCCGGCGCCGGATTCGAGGTGCTTTCGCTCGACGAGAAGGAAGCGCTATGGCAGGCGGCCAAGGCACGCGGGCTTTAGTGCAACCATCGACGGACCGACCTGCTACCGCGCCGCGAAACGCGCCCAGTCCGCCTCGGACAGCCGCACATCGAGGGAGACCGCCTCGCCCGCCTCCGCGCGCGACAGCACCTCCCCATGCCGGTGGAGCCAGGCCAGCGTCGCGCCGTCCGCCGCGGGCAGTTCGAGATGATGCACCCGCGCGCCGCGATTGAGGCGATCGGACAGCGCGCGCTGGAGCGCATCGACCCCCTCCCCGGTCAGCGCGGAGAGCGTCACGACATCGTCGCGCCGCGCGGCCTCGGCGAGCGCATGGTCGCGCGCCTCGCCGTCGAGCAGATCGAGCTTGTTCCACGCCTCGAGCATCGGCGCGCCGTCCGGACCGGCGGCGCCGATCTCGGTGAGCACGGTCTTCACGTCCTCGGCCTGCGCCTCGCTGTCGGGATGCGCGATGTCGCGGACGTGGACGATGATGTCGGCGGTCACCACCTCCTCCAGCGTCGCGCGGAACGCGGCGACGAGCTGCGTCGGCAGATCGGACACGAAGCCCACCGTATCGGACAGGATCGCCTTGTCGATGCCCGGCAGCCGGATGTGCCGCATCGTCGGATCCAGCGTCGCGAACAGCAGGTTCTCGGCCATCACGTCGGCACCGGTCATCCGGTTGAACAGCGTCGACTTTCCGGCATTGGTATAGCCGACCAGCGCGACCACGGGCCATGGCGCGCGCTGTCTGCGGTCGCGGTGCAGACCGCGGGTGCGGCTGACCTGGTCGAGTTCGCGCCGCAGACGCGCCATACGATCGCGGATCAGCCGCCGGTCGGCCTCGATCTGGGTTTCGCCCGGGCCGCCGAGAAAGCCGAAGCCGCCGCGCTGGCGCTCAAGATGGGTCCAGGAGCGGACCAGTCGCCCGGCCTGATAATCGAGATGCGCGAGCTCGACCTGCAGCCGCCCCTCGGCGGTCGCTGCGCGTTCGCCGAAGATCTCGAGGATGAGCCCGGTGCGGTCGATCACCTTGGCGGCGAGCGCCTTTTCCAGGTTGCGTTGCTGGATCGGCGTCACCGCCGCATCGATCACGACCAGCTCGGCCTCGGCCATGCGGACCTGTTCGGCGAGCTGCTCGACCTGGCCCGATCCGATCAACGTCGCCGCCTTGGGCGCGCGCAGGCGGAAGCCGATCGTCTCGACGACGTCGAGACCGATCGCGCGTGCCAGCCCCGCCGCCTCCTCGAGCCGCGCCGCGACGCTGCGGCTGTGCAGCCCGATCTCGGGGAGCACGACCAGCGCGCGAGCGCCGCGCGCCAGCCCGTCCTCGCGCGCGAAGCCGCTCAATCCTCCTCCTCGTCGTCACCCGCATCGGCGCCGAGATTGACCGGCTGGAGCGGCTGGATCGTCGAGATGGCGTGCTTGTAGACGAGCTGGCTCTGCGATTCACGGCGCAGCAGCAGGCAGAACAGGTCGTAGGCCGCGACCTCGCCCTGCAGCATCACGCCGTTGACCAGGAACATCGTCACGGGCACGCCCGCATTGCGGACCGCGGTCAGGAAGATCTCCTGGAGCAGCGTGCCTTTCTTGTTCTCGGCGAACGCCTTCTCGATCGGCGCGAGGTCGATCGGATGCGCCGGCATCACGGTCGAAATGGCGTGCTTGTAGATGAGCTGGCTCTGTCCGTCGCGGCGCAGCAGGACCGAGAAATTG
>CAZZZX010000556.1:0-2520 GCA_964658585.1 uncultured Novosphingobium sp. | reverse complement strand
GGGGCCGGCCGCCCGATACAATCGATTACTTCGTGATCGCGGCGACGACGCCCGAACCAACGGTCCGGCCGCCCTCACGGATCGAGAAGCGCTGGCCCGGATCCATCGCGATCGGCGCGATCAGCTTGATGCCGAGCGACACGTTGTCGCCGGGCATCACCATCTCGGTGCCCTCGGGGAGCTGAACCTCGCCGGTCACGTCCGTGGTGCGGAAGTAGAACTGCGGACGGTAGTTGGCGAAGAACGGCGTGTGACGGCCACCCTCGTCCTTGGAGAGCACATAGACCTCGGCCGAGAACTCGGTGTGCGGCTTGATCGAGCCGGGCTTGCAGAGCACCTGGCCGCGCTCGACCTCCTCGCGGCCGACGCCACGCACCAGCGCGCCGATATTGTCGCCGGCCTGGCCCTGATCGAGCAGCTTGCGGAACATCTCGACGCCGGTGACGACGGTCTTGCGGGTATCCTTGATGCCGACGATCTCGACTTCCTCGCCGACCTTGACCACGCCGGTCTCGACGCGGCCGGTGACGACGGTGCCGCGACCCGAGATCGAGAACACGTCCTCGATCGGCATCAGGAACGGCTTGTCGAGCGGACGCGCGGGCTGCGGGATCCAGCTGTCGACCGCCTGCATCAGCTTGAGCACGGCATCGTGGCCGATGTCCGGGGTCTTGTCCTCGAGCGCGGCGACCGCCGAGCCCTGGATGATCGGGATGTTGTCGCCGTCGAAGTCGTACTTCGAGAGCAGCTCGCGAATCTCCAGCTCGACGAGCTCGAGGATCTCGGCGTCGTCGACCAGATCGACCTTGTTCATGAACACGACGAGCTGCGGCACGCCGACCTGACGCGCGAGCAGGATGTGCTCGCGGGTCTGCGGCATCGGGCCGTCGGTCGCCGAGACGACGAGGATCGCGCCGTCCATCTGCGCAGCGCCGGTGATCATGTTCTTCACATAGTCGGCGTGGCCCGGGCAATCGACGTGCGCATAGTGACGCGCCTCGGTCTCATACTCGACATGGGCGGTCGAGATGGTGATGCCGCGCTCGCGCTCTTCGGGCGCCTTGTCGATGTTGGCGTAGCTGGTGAACGTCGCGCCGCCGGTCTCGGCCAGCACCTTGGTGATCGCCGCGGTCAGCGAGGTCTTGCCGTGGTCGACGTGACCGATCGTGCCGATGTTGCAGTGCGGCTTGGTCCGCTCGAATTTCGCCTTCGCCATGTTCCTACCTTCTCTGGGATGTCAGCGGGGCGTTGCCGCCGCATGAGCGGCGCCCCTTAGCCAATGTTTTGCGGTTACGCCAGCTTCGCCTTGACCTCTTCGGCCACGTTCGCAGGCACTTCCTCGTAATGCGAGAACTGCATCGAATATTGCGCGCGCCCCTGGGTGAACGAGCGCAGCTGGTTGACGTAGCCGAACATGTTCGCGAGCGGCACCATCGCCTCGACGACCTGGGCGTTGCCCCGGCTGTCGGTGCCCTGGATCTGGCCGCGCCGCGAGTTCATGTCGCCGATCACGTCGCCGAGATAGTCCTCGGGGGTCACCACCTCGACCTTCATGATCGGTTCGAGCAGCTTGATGCCTGCCTTCTGCGCGGCTTCGCGCATACCCGCCCGGCCGGTGATCTCGAACGCCAGCGCCGAGGAATCGACATCGTGATAGGCGCCGTCGTACAGCGTCGCGGTGAAATCGATGATCGGGAAGCCGATCAGCGATCCGGTCGCGGCGATCTCGCGGATGCCCTTCTCGACGGACGGGATATATTCCTTGGGGACGTTGCCGCCCTTGACCTCGTCCTTGAAGATCACGCCTTGGCCGCGCTCGCCCGGCTCGACCGTGAACTTGATGCGGCCGAACTGGCCCGAGCCGCCCGACTGCTTCTTGTGCGTATAGTCGACATCGACCTTCTTGGCGAGCGACTCGCGATACGCCACCTGCGGCGCGCCGATGTTCGCCTCGACCTTGAACTCGCGCTTCATGCGATCGACGAGGATCTCGAGATGGAGCTCGCCCATCCCCTTGATGATCGTCTGGCCGCTCTCGGCATCCGACGACACCCGGAACGACGGATCCTCGCGCGCCAGGCGATTGAGCGCGACGCCCATCTTCTCCTGGTCGGCCTTGGTCTTGGGCTCGACCGACAGCTCGATGACGGGCTCGGGGAACTCCATCCGCTCGAGGATGATCGGGGCGTTCTGCGCGCACAGCGTATCGCCGGTCGTGGTGTCCTTGAGACCCGCCAGCGCGACGATGTCGCCCGCGAACGCCTCCTGGATGTCCTCGCGGTCGTTGGCGTGCATCAGCAGCATCCGGCCGACCTTCTCCTTCTTGTCCTTCACCGAATTGAGGACCTGGGAGGCGGTCTCCATGCGACCCGAATAGATACGCGCGAAGGTCAGCGTGCCGACGAAGGGATCGTTCATGATCTTGAACGCCAGCGCCGACATCGGCGCGTCGTCGGCCGGCGGCCGCGAATCCTTGGTCTCGCCGTCGAGCTTGAGACCCTCGACGGGCGGGATGTCCAG
>CAZZZX010000555.1:0-2522 GCA_964658585.1 uncultured Novosphingobium sp. | reverse complement strand
ACCTCGCCCGACATGCGCCGGAAACCGGGGATCGCGTCCGTCACCGGTTGCCCGGCATAGCGATCGAGCGCGACGCCGTTGGCGATGCGCCGCACGCGCTTGGCGGGTTGCCGCCACACCTCGCGTGCGATCCCTTCCAGCCGCGCCGAGGGCACGACCAGCGCGTGCGCCGAGCCGAGCGCAGCGCGGCGGAACAGCACGCGCTTGCGCTTCTGGCGGACGATCTCGTCCGAATTGAAGCCGTCCTCGTGATGGATCAGCGGCGGCAGCGCCATCGTGCGCGACAGCAGCCGGTGCGCCATCACCCCGTCCATCGCGCCCCAGTTGTAGCTCAGCACCAGATCGTAGCGCTGCATCGTCCGCGCGATCTCCAGATAGCGACCCGGCGCGGGTCTGCCGGCGAGCGACGGGCCGTCGGGGAAGTCGACGGCGATCCCCGGATCGATCAGCGCGCGTGAACCCATCTCGTCGGGCATCGCGCTCAGGATGCCGTGGCAGGCGGCCGCGCCGAACGCGTTCATCAGCCGCACCGCGCGCGTCTCCTTGCCGCCTGCGGAGAAGGTCGAATGGAGGTGGAGGATACGAAGGGGCATGGCCGGCATCATGGCTGACGAGCGGTTAACGCGAGATAGCGGTCAGGCGATGCGCGCGAGCAGCCGGTCGATCGCCGCGACGGCCTGCGGTTCGGTGAGCGCGGGCGCGTGCCCGATATCGGCGATGGTGACGAGCTCGAGCCCGGCGATCCGCGCCGCCATCGCATCGGCGGTGGCGGCGGACAGGATGTCGCTGCGCGCGCCACGGATCAGCAGCGCGGGTATGCCGGACAGCGCCGCCGCCGCCGGCCAGAGATCGGCGGGCGCCGCGACCTCGGGGAGGCGCAGCGGCTCGGCGATGCGCATGTCGTAATCGAACACGATACGCCCGCCGGAGGTCAGCCGGCACAGCCGCTTGGTCATGCCGAGCCAGTCCTCGAGGTCATAATGGGGGAAGGCGTCACGCTGCCCGTCGGCGAGCGCGCGCGCGGCATGGACCCAGGTCGGCCAGCTCCCGCCCCGGCCGACATAGCCGCGGATACGCGCGAGGCCCGCGGGCTCGACCACCGGACCGATATCGTTGAGCAACACGCCCGCCACCCGCGCCGGCACCGCCGCGGCCAGCAGCATCGCGAGGATGCCGCCGAGCGAGGTGCCGAACAGCACCAGACGCGGGATCGCCAGCGTCGCCAGCAGCGCCTCGATGTCGGCGACGTAGACCGGCGGGCGATAGCTCATCGGATCGGGCGCGTGCGCGCTCTCGCCGCGACCGCGCAGCTCGGCGCAGATCACCCGCCAGTGCGGGCTCAGCCGCTCCGCGACGAGCGCATAGTCGCGCGCGTTGCGGGTCAGCCCGGAGAGACACAGGATCGCGGGCCGGTCGGCGCGGCCGAGATAGTCGCGATAATGCAGCCTGAGGCCGTCCGGGGATTGCCACCAGCCGTCCTGATAGCGCGAGTGGCCCGCCATGCTTGTCTCCCGCGCCGTCAGCCCCCCATATCGCGGCATGACGAACGACAGGCAAGCCGCCCCGCTCCGCCCCGAAACGGCGATCCTGACGCTGGGCGACGGTTTCTACGATCCCGTCCGCCCCGCCGACTTTCCCGCGACGATCCTGCGCTTCCGCAACGAGCGCGCCGCCGCCGCGGTCGGTCTCGCCGGACTGAGCGACGACGACTGGATCGCGCGGTTCGGCCGCTTCGCGCCGATCGCCGGATCGCTTACCGGACCGCTGGCGCTACGCTATCACGGCCACCAGTTCCGCGTATACAATCCCGATCTCGGGGACGGGCGCGGCTTCCTCTACGCACAGCTGCGCGCCGGCGACGGCCGGCTGCTCGATCTCGGCACCAAGGGATCGGGGACGACGCCGTGGAGCCGGGCCGGCGACGGGCGCCTGACGCTCAAGGGCGGCGTGCGCGAGGTGCTGGCGACCGAGATGCTCGAGGCGCTCGGCGTCGAGACCTCGCGTTCCTTCTCGCTGATCGAGACCGGCGAGGCGCTGTCCCGCGGCGACGAGCCCTCGCCCACCCGATCGGCGGTGCTGGTCCGCCTTTCCTGGGGCCATATCCGGATCGGCAGTTTCCAGCGGCTCGCGACGCTGCAGGACGAGGCCGGGCTGGCGACGCTGACCGACTATTGCCTGCGCACCCTCTACGGCGTCGCGCCCGGCGCCGAGCCCGCGCTCGACCTCTACGAGCACGTCGTCGCGCGCACCGCCGCGCTCGCCGCGTCGTACATGGCGGCGGGGTTCGTCCATGGCGTGCTCAACAGCGACAATATCGCGATCACCGCGGAGAGCTTCGATTACGGCCCGTGGCGGTTCACGCCGCATTGGGATCCGGGCTTCACCGCCGCCTATTTCGACCATCAGGGGCTGTACGCGTTCGGACGCCAGGCGCAGGCGATCCACTGGGACGTGGCGCAGCTCGCCATCGCGCTCAGCCGGATCGTCTCGATCGATGCGCTCGCCGAGCGGCTCGATCGCTT
>CAZZZX010000554.1:0-2527 GCA_964658585.1 uncultured Novosphingobium sp. | reverse complement strand
CACCGTGCCGGCGAGGCGGAACGGGCGGGTCGCGAACAGGCCCGCCTGGACGAGATCGTCGAGATCGGTCAGGTCGTGCCCCGATGCGGCGACCGTCGCGGTGAACCGGCGCAGGTCGAGCGGTCGGTCGAGCGTCGCCTGCGCGTCCAGCGCGACCTGCGGCGATCGTGCGGCGACGTGCAGCGGGTAGGGCCGCGCCGGATCGGCCGCGCCGAGCGCGCCGCCGCGCGCCGAGACGGTGAGCGGCTGCCCGCGCAGCGTCCCGGCGCCGTCGACCGCGAGCCCGTGCGCGCCGTCGGACACCAGACCGCCCGACAGGACCACCCGCCGCCCGAGATCGCGCAGCCGGTAGCGTCCGTCGCGGATCGTCAGATGCGCGACGCGCGGCGGCCCGCTTGTGCCGCCGTCGCTCCAGTTGGCGCGGCCGCCGGCGGTGCGGAACAGCGCGAGCCGCACGCCGTCGAGATCGATGCGCTGCGGGCGGAAGCGGCCGAACAGCAGCGGCAGCACCGGCAGCGTCAGCCGGACGTGCGCGATCCGCGCCATCGTACCTCTTCCCTGCCAGGCGGGCTCACCGATCGTCACGTCGTCGAGCGAGATCGTCGGGGTGAGCCCGAACCAGTCGGTCCGCCGCGCCGCGCCCACCGCCACCGGCCGCCCGATCGCGCGGGCGAGCGGATCCAGCCCCGTGCGGGCGAGCACGCCCCACGGGAAGGCGGCGACCACCAGCAGCGCAGCGAGCAGGACCGCCAGCATCGAAAGAGCGATGGTGCGAAGACGCCGGCGGCCGGTTATCGCCGGTCACCCGGACGGACTGTCATCGCCCACACACGCGTCTCATTTCACCGCGCCCGGCGCGGGTCGCGGCGGCACGCTGGCGAAGGTGACGAGACTCTCGGCGCCGTCCTTCGCCAGTGCGGCGACACCGAAGACATGATCGTCGATGTTGACGTGGGGCAGCGTCAGCGCGGTCGTGCCGGCGACGACGTCGCGGCTGTCGGTCCAGGCGAAGCCGTCGGCGCGCCGCCAATGCACGCGGTAGCCCGCCGCTGCCGGAACCGCAGCCCAGGTCACGGCAGTGTCGTCGCTCAGCGCGCCCGCGATCGAGACGCCGACCGGCGCGGCGGGCGCATCCGCCAGCCGGCGCAGCAGCGCGACGTTGAGCGCGGTGACGCGCGCCAGATAGGGGAAGTCGACGAAGTCGATCGTGTCGCCGTAGCGGCGGCCGTTCTCGGTGCGCACGACCTGATGCTCGCGGTCGTAATCCTCGGTCGCCTCGGTGAAGCGGATCGCCGGAATACCCGCCTCGAGGAACGGGATGTGATCGCCGCCGCGCTGGAAGCGATCGGGCCTCCGCACCGCGATCACCGCGAGCCCGATCGCGGGATCGGCGCGCGCGACCTCGACCGCGGCCTTGGCGAGTGCGCGCGACGGGCCGTCGTCCTCGCCGCCGATCAGGCGTTGCAGCTTGGTGTCGTCTGCGCTCGCCGCCGCGCCGATCCCCTCCGAGAAGACGCGCACCGCATCGTCGACATGCTCGCCGCCGCCGATGCCGTGGGTGTTGCCGACGATATCGTCGTTGAGCACCGCCGCCACCCGCCAGCCGCGCGCCTTGGCGGTCTCGGCGAGCAGCTGGCCGCCCCACAGCCCCTGTTCCTCGCCCGACAGCACCGCATAGACGATCGTCCCGGCGTGTTTCTGCCTCGACAGCAGCCGTGCCGCCTCGATCGTCAGCGCCACGCCCGAGGCGTCGTCGTTGGCGCCAGGCGCATCGGTGGTCGCGTCCATCACGTCGTTGACGCGGCTGTCGATATGGCCCTGGACGATGACGACGCGGGTCGGATCGCCCGTTCCCTTCTGGAGCGCGAAGACGTCCTCGACGCGCACCCCGCCGGGCGCACGCGGCCCGGTGAAGTCGCGCCCCACCGTCTCGACGCTCAGGCAGCCGCCGCACGCCTTGCCGATCGCGGCGAAGCGCGCCGCCGCCCAGCGCCGCGCCGCGCCGATCCCGCGGCGCGGATCGGCGACGGTCGAGGCGGTGTGCCGCGTGCCGAATCCGACCAGCGTCGCGATCGTGTCGTGGAGCTGCGCCGGATCGGGCATCGGCGGCGCGGCGGCGATCAGCAGCGTGGCGGCGGCGGCAAGAGCACGTGTCTTCATGCACTTACGATGCCGGGAACCGCGCGCGAGCGCCAGCCCTCCCGCACCGTCGCGCGTGGCGATGACGCGCCGCCTAGCCCTTTTGCGGTTCCACCGTCCGGATATGCAGTTCGCGCAGCTGCCTGGGCCGCACCGCCGCGGGGGCACCCATCATCAGGTCCTCGGCCTTCTGGGTCATCGGGAAGACGATCACCTCGCGGATGTTGGGCTCGTCCGCGAGCAGCATGACGATGCGATCGATGCCCGGGGCCGAGCCGCCGTGCGGGGGGGCGCCGAACTTGAACGCGCCGATCATGCCGGCGAATTCGGTGTCGACCTCCTCGCGGCTGTAGCCGGCGATCTCGAACGCCTTGTACATGATCTCGGG
>CAZZZX010000553.1:0-2537 GCA_964658585.1 uncultured Novosphingobium sp. | reverse complement strand
GTCCGATCTATCGCTCGATCGGCCCGGGCGGCTTCCAGCGCCAGCAGCCGGGCGAGCAGCAGGCGCCGATCCCCCCCGCGCCGCCGCGCCGGCTGGTGCCCGCCAAGCCGTCCGCCGAGATCGCCGGCAAGACGAGCCTGCTCGAACTCAACGACCGCATCTGCAAATGGCCGCTCGGCCACCCCGGCGAGCCCGACTTCCATTTCTGCGGCGTCGCGGTGAACCCCGGCTTCCCGTACTGCGTCCAGCATTGCGGGCTGGCCTACCAGGCGCAGCTCCCCCGCCGCGACCGCCGCCCCCCGCCGCTGCCGTTCGGCGGCCCGCGGCGGTAGTATCTTGTTCATATTCTGTTCGCATGCTACACGGTTGGCCTGATGCAATGGAGACGGGTGATGGCTTTTAAGGTGAACAATTTTACGGTTGATTTTCTCCATAAAACTGTTGGGATCGGCGGGCAGTCCGATGATGGCTCTTTTTTAAATGTGGCTAATATCAAGTTGCAAGGCACGGAGCACATGAATGAACATGAGCTTGAAAAGCATGCTCGTGCGCACGTGAAGCGCGTGCTGCAAGAAGCAGCCTCCTCAATATAAGGCCCAGCGCATGATAAGCGTCGCGGCTTTAATCGACTAATGCATGGGCAAAGATCTATTTAGTCTAGGCGAGGATATAGGCGGTAGCTACGACGCCTCCTCGATCGAGGTGCTCGAAGGGCTCGAGCCCGTCCGCCGCCGCCCCGGCATGTATATCGGCGGTACCGACGAGCGCGCGCTCCACCATCTCGTC
The DNA here is from genome assembly GCA_964658585.1 of uncultured Novosphingobium sp. Taxonomy (GTDB): domain Bacteria; phylum Pseudomonadota; class Alphaproteobacteria; order Sphingomonadales; family Sphingomonadaceae; genus Solisphingomonas. The sequence continues at coordinate 1,751 of CAZZZX010000553.1, read as the reverse complement.
GCCGAGGTTCTCGACAATGCGATGGACGAGGCGGTCGCCGGGTTCGCGACGCGGATCGAGGTGACGCTCGCCGCGGGCAACCGCGTGACGATCAGCGACAATGGCCGCGGCATCCCGGTCGACGAGCATCCCCGCTATCCCGGCAAGTCCGCGCTCGAGGTGATCCTCACCACGCTGCACTCGGGCGGCAAGTTCAGCGACAAGGCATATCAGACGAGCGGCGGACTGCACGGCGTCGGCATCTCGGTGGTCAACGCGCTGTCCAGCGACACGCTCGTCGAGGTCGCGCGCGGCAAGGCGCTCTACCAGCAGCGCTTCGCGCGCGGGCTGGCGCTGGGCGGGCTGGAGAAGGTCGGCGCCGCGCCCAACCGGCGCGGCACCACCGTCGCCTTCACCCCCGATACCGAGATCTTCGGCGAGCTCCACTTCAGGCCGCAGCGCATCCACAAGCTCGCGCGCTCCAAGGCGTATCTGTTCGCGGGTGTCGAGATCCGCTGGCGCTGTGATCCCGCGCTGCTGACCGACGACACGCCGGCCGAGGCGGTGTTCCAGTTTCCCGGCGGCCTCGCCGATCATCTGCGCGAGCAGATCGGCGGTCGCGACTGCGCCACCGCCGAGCCCTTTGCCGGGCGGCAGGATTTTCCGGGCGGCGCCGGATCGGTCGAATGGGCGGTGGCCTGGCCGCTCTTCTCGGACGGGTCGTACGGCTATTACTGCAACACCATCCCCACCCCCGACGGCGGCACCCACGAGCAGGGGCTGCGCGCCGCGCTGACCCGCGGCGTGCGCGCCTTCGCCGAACTCGTCGGGCAGAAGCGCGCCAAGGACATCGTACCCGAGGATGTCGTCGTCGGCGCCGAGCTGATGCTCTCGGTGTTCGTGCGCGATCCGCAGTTCCAGTCGCAGACCAAGGACAGGCTGACCTCGCCCGACGCCGCGCGGCTGGTCGAGGCGGCGGTGCGCGACCATGTCGATCATTTCCTCACCGACAATATGGAGCGCGGCAAGGCGCTGCTCTCCTACGTGCTCGATCGCATGGACGAGCGGCTGCGCCGCAAGGCGGAGCGCGACATCAAGCGCAAGACCGCGACCTCGTCGCGCAAGCTGCGCCTGCCCGGCAAGCTGACCGATTGCGCCTCGGACTCGCCCGAAGGCACCGAGCTGTTCATCGTCGAGGGCGACTCGGCCGGCGGATCGGCCAAGCAGGCGCGTGACCGCAAGACCCAGGCGGTGCTCCCGATCCGCGGCAAGATCCTCAACGTCGCCTCGGCCAACGCCGCCAAGATCCTCGCCAACCAGGAGATCGCGGATCTCATCCAGGCGCTTGGCTGCGGCACGCGCGACCGCTGCGACGCGAGCCAGCTTCGCTACGAGCGCGTCATCATCATGACCGACGCGGATGTCGACGGCGCGCACATCGCGACGCTGCTGATGACCTTCTTCTTCCAGGAGATGCCCGATCTGGTCCGCAAGGGGCATCTCCACCTCGCCCAGCCGCCGCTCTACCGGCTGACCGCGGGCGCGAAATCGCTTTACGCGCAGGACGACGCGCAGCGCGCCGAGATCGAGCGCACCGCCTTCAGGGGCAAGAAGGTCGAGGTCGCGCGCTTCAAGGGGTTGGGCGAGATGAACCCGCAGCAATTGCGCGAGACGACGATGGCGGTCGACAGCCGCACGCTGATCCGCGTGACGCTCCCCCAGGAATATGAGGAGCGCGCGGCGGTGCGCGATCTGGTCGACCGGCTGATGGG
>CAZZZX010000552.1:0-2546 GCA_964658585.1 uncultured Novosphingobium sp. | reverse complement strand
CGATAATTGGGGGGCGTCACTGCGGGATGCCCATCGGTGGCCATCCGGCCCGGCGTCAGAGTCGGCCATAGACAGACTCTGACCCCAGGGACCGACTAGAATTTGAAACCGGCAGTAACGCCATACTCCGCCGGGCGTCCGGGATACCGGACCACCGTGTCATAGGCCTGGATCGCATTGCTCCAGTAATATTTGTTGAAGATGTTCTTGCCCCATAGGGTGACGCGCCAAGCATTGTCCTGAGCGTGGATGCCGATATTGGCGTTCACCAGAGCGCGCTGGTTGATCGTGTAGAGATTGGCGGGAACGCCGAACGAATCGGTGCCCGGCAGGGCCAGCGTGCCGATCGTCTTGGTCTGTCCGTTGACGCCCGCGCCGACGAAACCGTTGATCCGCGACGTGAGCGCGGTGTCGTAGTCCGCGCGTACCGAATACTGGAACTTGGGCGCGAACGGCAGCTTCACCCCCTTGAACGACGCCGTGATCGGCGCGCGCAGACCCATCGCGTTGACCGTCGAGCCGACCACCCCGTCATAATTGCGCACCGTCGCGTCGAGATAGGTACCGGCCGCGGACAGGCTGAGCCCCCGGAACGGACGCGCGTTAATGTCGAACTCGCCGCCCAGAATACGCGACTTGGGCACGTTGACCAGCAGGTCGAGCGCGCCGAAGATCGGATCGACGAACTTCGCACGAAGCTGCTTGTTGCGATAGTCGTAATAGAAGCCCGCGCCGTTGATCGACAGCTTGTGGTCGAGCAGCTGGAGTTTGAAGCCGGCCTCGTAATCGGTCAGCTGCTCCTGCTTCACAGGCTGGTATGCGGTATAGATCGATCCGGACAGATGCGGGAAGCTGCCGGCCTTGTAGCCCTTCGAGACATTGGCATAGAAAAGCGTGTTCGAGTTCGGCTTCAAGTCGACACCGCCGCTCCACGACGTGCTGTTCTCGCGAAGCTGGTTCTGGACAGGCGTGGTCGTCAGGTACGTCGCCGGATTGACTGGGGTGCCGTTCGCATTGGTCCGCGTATCGAGCGCGATGTTGCCGTACGGCGCGATCGTCGGGACGACCCCGCCATACACCGCTCCGTAGACCGCGTTGAAGAAGTCGGTGAGCGACGTACCGGGCATCCCGGTGAACGGATCGGCCGGCGTCGGGAAATTGGGATCGTCGTGGTTGATCGCGTAGAAATTGCGATCGGCGCGCGTCCGGCGCACCCCGCCCTTCAACGTGATCCAGCTGGTGACGTCGAATTCGCCATTGGCGAAGCCGGCATAGTTCCGCATCCGCTGGTCGCTGAAATAGACGCTGTCGGTGATCCCGTTGACCAGGGTCGAGCTGGTATCCGCATAATAGAGCGCCGTGTTCTCGACCACCGTCGTCCGCTCGTAGTTGCCGCCCAGCACCCAGCGGAAACGGTGGTTCGCGCCGTTGGAGAGGCGGACTTCCTGCGTGAACGACTTGATATGTCCCTTGTCCTGCGCAAGATCGAGATCGGCGAGCGACGTGCCGCCGCCCTCGGTCGCGTTCAGGAAATTGGTGTTCGAGTAACCGGTCAGCGAGGTCAGCGTGGCGAAGCCGAAATCATAATCGGCGCGCAGCGTGCTCTGCTCGAAGCGGGTGTTGGCATAGGGTCGGTTCGGACCCCAGTCGGCGGCGCGGTCGTTATGCGGGGCGACCGGATAGAGCAGCTGCGGGAACGTCGCGGGCACCGGGTTCTGCGGCGTATTGGCGATCTTCTGCGGCGCTTCCGGATCGTCCTTGTCCTGCCAGCCATTGACGTTGAGCGAAACCTTGAACCGCTCCGTCGGCTTCCAGTCCAGGATCAGTCGGCCGGCGAAATTATTCTCCTGGCCGAGACTGTCGTTTCGCGTGTAGCTCTTCTGCCAGCCATCGTTGCTATAGGCGGTCTTGAACGCCACGCGATAGCTCAGCGTGTCCGTCAGCGGACCGCTCAGGAAGCCAGATGCCTCCAGCGTGTTGAACCGGCCATAGCCGAATTCCAGCCCGCCGCGCTGCGTCTCGGTGGGCTTGGCGGCGACGAAGTTGATCGCGCCGCCGGTCGCATTGTTGCCGAACAGCGTGCCCTGCGGCCCCTTGAGAACCTCGACGCGCTCGAGATCGAACGCGGTGAGGGTCGACATGACGGGCAGCGAGAGCGGAGCCTGGTCGATATAGAGGCTGACGTCGGGATAGGCGGCGAGCGTCGATTCGAAGAAGCCGACGCCGCGCAGCGTATAGACCGGCGTCGATGTCGGCGTCGGCGCGAAGGTGAGGCCGGGCGTCGCCTGCGCAAGATCCGCGACATTGGCGATACGCCGGGTCTGGAGCTGCTCCGCTCCGAACGCGGTGATCGACAGGCCGACCTTGCTGAGATTCTGCTCGCGCTTGTTGGCGGTGACGACGATCTCGCCCGCGCCCGGCGCGACGTCGGCGGCGCGTGCCGAGTCCGGCCCGTTCGCGGCGGTGGCGCCGGGCGTGCTGGCGTCGGTGACGGGCGCCTGCATCGCGCCCTGGGCGGGCGAGCCGGTGCCGGCGGGCGCGGCGGT
>CAZZZX010000551.1:0-2547 GCA_964658585.1 uncultured Novosphingobium sp. | reverse complement strand
GTGCGCTTGTAGAAGAACACCTGGATGATGACGCTCATCGCCTCGACCACGAACAGCCCGCCGACGATCGCCAGCACGATCTCGTGATGCGCCACCACCGCGATCGAGCCGATCGCGCCGCCCAGCGCGAGACTGCCGGTATCACCCATGAACACCGCCGCGGGCGGCGCATTGAACCACAGGAAGGCGAGCCCCGCGCCGATCACCGCCGCGCAGATGATCGTCAGGTCGCCCGCGCCGGGCACGTGCGGGATGCCGAGATAGTGCGCGAACTTGGCGTTGCCGACCAGATAGGTGATGACGAAGAAGGCGAGGCAGCAGATGATGACCGGCATCGTCGCCAGCCCGTCGAGCCCGTCGGTCAGGTTCACCGAATTGCCGAACGCGACGATCACGAACGCCGCGAACGGGACGTAGAGCGGCCCGAGATCGATCAGCGGCCCGTTCCAGAACGGCACGTAGAGCAAAGTGCCGTTGAAATGTACGATCAGCGCCGCGGCGATACCCGCGATCAGGAACTCGAAGAGCAGCCGGACCTTGCCCGAGACGCCCTTGTGGCTGCGTTTCTTGACCTTGTCGTAATCGTCGAGGAAGCCGATCAGGCCGAAGCCGAGCGTCACGAACAGCACCGCCCAGGTATATTGGTTGGCGAGGTTCATCCACAGCAGCATCGAGACGACGAGGCTGGTCAGGATCATCAGCCCGCCCATCGTCGGCGTGCCGCGCTTGGCGAGATGGCTCTGCGGGCCGTCGAGGCGGATCGGCTGGCCCTTGCCCTGCCGCACGCGCAGCCAGCCGATGAATTTCGGCCCGATCACCAGACCCAGGAACAGCGCGGTCAGCGCCGCCGCGCCCGCGCGGAAGGTGATGTAGCGCACCAGGTTGAGGACATGGGGAAAGCCGAGCGCCTCGGCGAGCAGGTACAGCATTATACGCTTTCATGCGCGAGCGCCGAGACGACGCGCGCGAGGCCGATGGCGTTGGATCCCTTGACCAGCACGGCGTCGCCGGGGCGGAGCAGTCCGCCCAGCGCGTCACGCGCGGCGGTCGCGTCGGCGACATGATCGACTTGGATGCGACCGGCAAGCGATTCGGCGAGCGCCGCCATCTCCTCGCCGACCAGGATGGCATGATCGACCTGCGCCGCGACCAGCGGCTCGGCGAGGGCGCGGTGGAACCCCGCCGAACCCGCGCCCAACTCGCGCATCTCGCCGAGCAGCACCAGCCGCCGCGTCGCGCGCTCATGGCCGAGTTCGCGGATGGTCGCGGCCATCGAGCCGGGGTTGGCGTTGTAGCTCTCGTCGATCAGCACCGCCTCGCCGCCGTCGGCGAGCGGGATCGCCAGCCGCCGGCCGCGTCCGGCGAGGCCGGTCATCTCGGCGAGCGCGAGACCCGCGGCGGCGAGATCGCCGCCCGCCGCCTCGACCGCGGCGATCACCGCGAGCGCGTTGGACACCCAATGCTCGCCCGCCAGACCGATCGAGAAGGTGAGCTGGCCCGCGGGCAGCAGCGCGTTGACCAGCGTGCCCGCGCTCGCCCGCACCGCATCGGCGGCGCGCACGTCCGCGCCGGCGCCGCGGCCGAAGGTCAGGATCGTGGCGGCATAGCCGTCCGCCGCGGCGAGCAGCCGATCGCGATGCGGGCTGTCGTATGGCAGGATCGCGGTGCCCCCGGACCCCGAACTGTGCGCCTCGAGCCCGCGGAAGATCTCGCCCTTGGCATCCGCGATCGCCTCTTCGCCCGAGAAGAAGGCCGAATGCGCGGGTGCGATCGCGGTGACGATGGCGATATGCGGGCGGACCAGCCGGGTCAGCGCATCGAGCTCGCCGGCATGGTTCATGCCCATCTCGAACACGCCATAGGCGGCGTCGCGCGGCATCCGCGCGAGGCTGAGCGGCACCCCGACATGATTGTTGTAGCTCTTGACCGAGCGATGCGCGCGGCCCGGCGCGCCGCGGTCGAGCGCCGCCCACAACGCCTCCTTGGTGCCCGTCTTGCCGACCGATCCGGTGACGCCGATGATCTTGGCCTGCGTCCGCGCCCGCGCCGCCGCGCCGAGCGCGTTCAGCGCCGCGGTGGTGTCCGCGACCAGCACGTACGGCCCCTCGACCGGCTGCGAGACGAGCGCCGCGGCGGCGCCCTGCGCGAACGCCTGCGGCACGAAGCGATGCCCGTCGGTGCTCTCGCCGCTGAGCGCGACGAACAGATCGCCGGGGCCGACCTCGCGCGAATCATAGGCGACGCCGGTGACGTCGAACCGCGCGGAGGCGGTACCGGCGGTGGCGGCGGCGATCTCGGCGGCGGTCCAAAGAGTCACCACGTCTCCCCGCATGAGCCGGTCCTTCGGTGCGAGCAGCGCGAAGCGAACGGGAGATGATTGGCGGGGGGTGACAGTCACGCCGCCACCTCGCGCGCGACCTGGACGTCGTCGAAGGGCAGCACGCGCACCGCGTCGCCCGCGCCGACGATCTGGCCGCTTTCGTGGCCCTTGCCCGCGACCAGCACGACATCGCCGCGCCGCGCCTGCGCCACGGCCGCGGCGATGGC
>CAZZZX010000550.1:0-2551 GCA_964658585.1 uncultured Novosphingobium sp. | reverse complement strand
CCCGGCATAACCCTCACTTTCCAAATATCGTAGTTAGTTGCATCGCTCAGGGCGGCGTCCCGCTTTCGGCGCCGATCCACAGGCGATTGCTGCGCAATTACCGTGCAGGCCGAGCGGAGGCGTGTTATGCTGGTATTAAGCGCGGTTGCATAAACGGCGACGGGCTCGCGGAGCCGAAACCGAGCTTCGACCCTTTCGCGAAACCGCGCCACGAGCTCCGATTGTCGGCTCGGCGCGCTTTTGCTCACACCATTCTGCACGCCCAGGGCGCGTAGGGTGTTGACGAGGAGGTCCAGGATGGCGGCTTCGGCCGCGGCGCGGTGAACCGCGCCGGGTTTGCCGGAGGTCCCAACTGCGCAAATCAGCTACAGCCACGGCGAAGATACGAGTGATGTCGGGTCGATCAGCAGGCGCTGTCGATGGCGACGAGCAGGCTCAAGAGCCTGCCGCCCGGCTCTCCGTCCTCACCGAAGATTTGATACTGTACTTCGGCGACTGCCGGCAATGCCGATCGAAGGCGCTCAAGACCGGTCGTGGTGGCCCTGCTGGCTCTCGCGTCAGCGGTCGCCGGCATCCTCGCCATACCCGCTGTGGACGACACGATCTTCCGCTACTTCGTCGAACGCCGCCTCAGTATGGGCGACACCGCGCTGCTCGGCGGCAAGGACGCGCTCAAGGTCCTGCTCTGTGGCACGTCGGCCCCGTTCGCCGATCCCGAGCGCGCGCAAAGTTGCACCGCGATCATCGCGGGCGGCCGCTATTACCTCGTCGATACCGGCCCGGGCAGCGCGCGCAATCTGATGCTGTGGCAGCTCCAAGGGCGCGAACTGGCAGCGGTGTTCCTCACCCACTTCCATTCCGATCACATCGGCGACCTGGGCGAGGTCAATACCAACGCATGGCTCGCCGGCCATCCTGGCCCGTTGACGGTGTACGGTGGACCCGGCGTCGAAACGGTGGTCGACGGCTTCAACCGCGCCTACGCTCTCGACCAGAGCTACCGCGTCGCCAACTCGGGGGCAAAGCTGCAACTGCCCACCGCCGCAGTGATGCAATCGATCGTCATACCGCTGCTCGGTCCACCGACGCCGTTGATGGATCGTGCCAGCGAACCGCTGCGCTTTCGCGAATTGACCGTGAAAGCAATCGAGGTGAACCATGATCCCGCAGCGCCTGCCTATGGATATCGGTTCGATTATCGCGGCCGCTCGGTGACGATCAGCGGCGATACGAACTATCACCCGCCGCTTGGCAAAGCGGCGCGGGGGAGCGACGTGCTCGTTCATGAGGCCCAGTCGCAGCACCTCGTCGATCTGGTTGGCGAGGCGGCGCATGACGCTGGGCGGGACAGGATCGCGCAGACGATGCGCGACATCCACCACTACCATACCGATCCTTTGGAGGTAGCTCGCCTCGCCAACGCGGCCGGCGTTCGGCTCGCGGTTTTCACCCATCTCGATCCGCCCCCGTCCAATTGGCTGATCAGCCGGATGTTTTATAAGGGCGTCGGCGCGGTGCGCCCGAACGGTTGGATCAGCGGCCAGGACGGCACGCTCATAACGCTACCGGTCGGCTCGCACGACATCGAGGTTTCGACTGTGGATCGGCGTTGAAAACGGGATCCCGGCTGTTTTTGGCTAAGGCATTGAATATGTTTGGTGCTGATACGGCGACGGGGTCCCAATCGACGCCGATCGAGACCCCGGCATAACCCTCACTTTCCAAATATCGTAGCTAGTTGAATCGCTCAGGGCGGGGTCCCGCTTTCGGCGCCGATCCACAGATTCGTGCCGCCATCTGGTAGCCGCCTGCTTCGAGCGCGTGCGCGAGGTCGAAGCGGAACTCGAGGCGCGGCTGCCGGCCGGTCAGCTGGCCGTCATCCGGGCCTGGCTGTGCGCCATGATCGACGATGCCCCGAAGGGCTACCAGCCGCTATCCGGCCGCGAGATAATGCCCGGATGAACACGGGCGGCGACTTCGCTTGCGCACGGTCGCCTTCGCGTGCTCCAATAAAAAAGCGTCATTCCGCTAAAGACTCGAGTCCAACGTTCGGTGCGCGCTCCTGACCGCCTTCGGCTACAGCGGAAGGGCATCTTGTAGGCCGGTACGGCCGAGACCGGACGCGTACGCCGAAGGAGCTGAGCAGCCGCGTAACGGCGAGCGACCCACAATGCGACATTCACATCTCTTTGCCGCCGTCGCAACCTCTGCCATGAGTTCAACTTAAATTTTGGGTGGGACGGGCCGTGACCCACGGACATTTCAGCGGCGCGGACAGGTCATTAGCCGGCAGCCGGGTTACGACCGCAACGAGGATCAGCCGTCTTACCCCCGTTTTAGCGTTTGCGCCGCCCGGAATGCCGTAACACCGTCGCGGACATAGGGCTGATTGTTCACATAGTTCATGAACGCCTGGATTTCCAGCTCGATCCCGTCGCGCTGGGTCATGCTCTTGCTGCGGTCGATCAAGTGCTTGATCTCGGACAAGCAGGCGCGCGGTTTGTCGGTGAAGGTGGCGAGCAACCGCTCAGCGGTGGGTATCAGGTCGTCT
>CAZZZX010000549.1:0-2555 GCA_964658585.1 uncultured Novosphingobium sp. | reverse complement strand
AACCCCACGATCAGTACCGACATTGAGAATGTCGGTGGCTCTCGCGCCTATAATATCATTGAGGCCCCCAAACAGACGGTCTCGCTCGGGCTGCCGGTCGAACTGGGAGGCAAGCGCTCGGCGCGCATTGCCGTCGCTGATGCCCAGGGTCAGCGCGCGGGAATCGATCGGGCGATCGCCGAGGCCGATCTCCGGCTCGCAATTACCAAGGCTTATGTCGAGGCGGTCGCGGCCGACCGACGCCGGATAACTGCCAGAGATCAGGCAAGCCTCGCGGACGATGCGCTGCACGCCGCGCATATCCGGGTACAGGCGGGCCGCGCATCGCCGCTGGAAGAGCAGCGCGCCGATGTCCTGCGGATCAACGCCCGGACCGCGCTCGATCGCGCAGGTCGTCTGGCCGATCTGGCGCATGGCAATCTCGGTCGCCGGATCGGGCGGACTGCAATCGGATCGCTGGATGAGCGGTGGTTCGACCGTGTTGACAGCTATGGTCCCGCTCAGGTGCTCGATCCCCGACGAACGCTTGGGGTGGCAACCGCGCAGTCCAATGAGCGGACGGCTGCGGCACAGGTCCGACTGGCACGCTCGCAGCGCATTCCCGACGTGACGCTAAGCGCAGGCGCGCGCCGGCTGCCGATCAACAATGATGTCGCAGCGGTGTTCGGCGTGTCGATCCCGTTGCCGCTGTTCAACAGGGGAACGGCGGCTGTCGGTCAGGCGAGCGCTGAAAAGGAGCGCGCTTCGGCGCTCCGCCGCGCAACCGAGATGGATACCGAACAGGCCATCGCACAGGCCCAGGCTGATGTCGCCAATGCGGCCGCGTCGGCGCGCACCGCCTCGGGCCCCGTACTGGCCTCCGCCCAGGAAGCCGCCCGGATCGCGCGGATTGGCTACCGCGAGGGCAAATTCGGACAACTCGATCTGCTCGATGCCGAGCGCACGCTCGCGGAAACCCGCGCGGCGGCGATCGACGCACTTGCGACCTTTCACGACGCTCAGGCTGAGCTCGATCGCCTGACCGCCTCTGTTTCGAAGGACTGATCCGATGCTTTCCTCTCTTAAGGGGGCGGCATCGCCGCTCCTCCTTGCTGCCCTGCTGTCAGGCTGCGGCAGCTCTACGACCGAAGAGAAGTCAAAGCCTGAGACGGCCGAGGCGAAGAGTGACCCGAAAGCGATCACTTTGACCGCTCAGCAGATCACCGCCGCGGGCATCTCAATCGTCCGCCCCTCAATTGGTGGCGGAGCCGGAGCGATCGAGCTGCCTGCTACGATCGAGGCCGATCCTCAGGGCATCCAGATCGTCTCGGCCGCGATTGGCGGACGCGTCGTCACGCTCAACCACAATCTCGGTGAACGGGTCCGCCGCGGAGACGCGCTTGCCGTGATTGAGAGCCGGGAGGCCGCCCAGCTCAAGGGCGAGGTCGAGGCGACCCAAGCACGCTCGGCGCTGGCACAAAGCCAGCTCAGCCGTGAACAGCGGCTGTTTGCCGAGCGCGTATCCCCCGAGCAGGACCTGATCGCGGCGCGCACCGCGGCGACCGAGGCCCGGATTGCGCAGCGACAGGCGGAGCAGCAGCTTTCAGCCGCCGGCGGCGGTGGTGGGTCGTTGAACCGGCTGGCCCTGCGTTCGCCGATCAGCGGCCAGATCATCGCCCGATCGGTGATGCTTGGACAGACGGTTGCAGCCGATGCCGAACTCTACCGCGTCGCCAACCTGTCGAAATTGTCGCTCTCCATCTCCCTGTCCGCAGCCGATGCGGGGCTGGTACGAAAGGGCGCGATGATCGCCGTATCGGCGCCAGCCAGGCAGGGGACCGCACGCGTCACCTTCGTCTCGCCTGTGCTCGATGCCCAAACCCGGTTGGTGCCGGTCATCGCATCGATCGACAATGCAGCTGGGCAATGGAGGGTTGGGGAGAGCATTCAGGCCTCGATCCAGTGGCCCGACACGCAAGGCCGACAGGCGATTGGCGTGCCGCAGACCGCTGTGCAGACGATCGACAGCAAGACCGTCGTGTTCGTCCGGTCTGCAACGGGCTTCAGAGCCGTGCCCGTGACGCTCGGTGCGAGCAGCGGCGATCAGGTCGTGATCCTCACCGGGCTGACCGGCGCCGAGCAGATTGCAGCGACCAACAGCTTCACCCTCAAGGCCGAGCTCGGAAAGAGCGCCGCCGGTGAGGAGGAATAGGCCATGATCGAACGCATCGTCACCTTCGCGGTCGCGCGCCGCTGGCTAGTCCTGTTCCTGACCCTTATCGCCGCGGTCATCGGCGGGGTAGCGCTTTACCGGCTTCCGATCGACGCCGTGCCCGACATCACCAACAACCAGGTGCAGATCAACGTACGCGCACCGGCGCTGTCGCCGGAGCTGGTCGAAAAGCAGATTGCCTTCCCGATAGAGACGGCGCTTGCCGGCATTCCCGGCCTCGAAAACTCGCGCTCGCTCAGCCGCAACGGCTTCGCGCAGATCACTGCGGTGTTCGACGACAAGACCGATATCTATTTCGCGCGGGCACAGGTCGCCGAGCGCCTGAAGTCGGCCGAGGAAAGCC
>CAZZZX010000548.1:0-2559 GCA_964658585.1 uncultured Novosphingobium sp. | reverse complement strand
CCGGTTCCGGCCCGGCCGGACCGGGCGGCAATGTCCGTCCCCGTGCCGCCGATTTCGCGAACACCGCGCGGCTCGTCGCGGCCGGCACGCGGATCGACGCGCGCCATGTCGCGCTGGCCGCGATCGGCGGCCACGGCGATCTTCCGGTGCGCCGCCGCGCGCGCGTCGCGCTGATCGCGACCGGCGACGAGCTCGTCGTTCCCGGCGCCGCCACGGCCGGCGCGATGCTGCCCGCCTCCAATTCGCCGATGCTCGCCGCGCTGCTCGGCGGAAGCGCCGCGATCGCGGACCTCGGTATCCTGCGGGACGATCTGAACGTCATCGCGCAAGGCTTTCGCGATGCTGCGCGCACCTCGGACATCATCGTCACCACCGGCGGCGCTTCGGTCGGCGATCATGATCTCGTCCGGCCCGCGCTCGCCGAGGCCGGGGCGACGCTAGACTTCTGGCGGGTCGCGATGCGGCCGGGCAAGCCGCTGCTCGCCGGACGGCTGGGCGAGACGATCGTCCTCGGTCTGCCCGGCAATCCGGTCTCGGCCTATGTCACCGCGACGCTGTTCCTGCTGCCGCTGATCGCCGCGCTCGGCGGTGCGCGCGATCCGTTGCCCGCGATGCGCACCGTCCGGCTCGGCGCGGCGCTGCCCGCCAACGGGGCGCGGCAGGATTATCTGCGCGCGCGGCTCGACGGCGACCGCGCCTTCGCGCCCGACGGGCAGGATTCGGCGGCGGTGGTCGCGCTGGCCTCCGCCGACGGTCTGATCGTGCGGCCGCCGCACGCGCCCGCGGCTGTCGTCGGCGACTCGGCGGAGATGCTGATGCTCGGCTGAGCGCAAGTCTTGACACCATGTTCCGGGTTGCCTACACGTTCGCCATCCGTTCCGGAGACGAGGACTGGCGATGCTGACGCGCAAGCAACATGACCTCCTGCTGTTCATCCATGACCGCCTCACCGAAAGCGGCGTCTCGCCCTCGTTCGAGGAGATGAAGGACGCGCTCGATCTCAAGTCCAAGTCGGGCGTCCACCGGCTGATCCGCGCGCTCGAGGAGCGCAGCTTCATCCGCCGCCTGCCCAATCGCGCGCGCGCGCTCGAGGTGGTCAAGATGCCCGACCGGACCGTGCCCGAGGTTCGCGTCGCGACGCCGGTCGCCAACGACCGCCACGCGCTGCCGCTGCCCGCCAACGACAGCGTGATCGAGCTGCCGCTGCACGGCCGGATCGCGGCGGGGATGCCGATCGAGGCGCTGGAGGGCCAGTCGTCGCTGTCGGTACCCGCCGCGCTGCTCGGCCCCGGCGAGCATTACGCGCTCGAGGTCGCGGGCGATTCGATGATCGAGGCGGGAATCCTCGACGGCGACTATGCGCTGGTGCGGCGCACCGACGTCGCGCGCGACGGCGAGATCGTCGTCGCGCTGATCGAGGAAAGCGAGGCGACGCTCAAATATTTCCGCAAGGAAGGCCGGATGATCCGCCTCGATCCTGCCAACCGGGCGTACGAGGCGCAGCGCTACGATCCCCGCCAGGTCCGGGTGCAGGGGCGTCTGGCCGGGCTGCTGCGGCGTTACTAACGCCTTGAACCATTCAGGTTATCAGGACGAGCCATTCCGGGCTGGTTTGACTATATTATCTGCTCGGGTTGGATCATCTCCGGGGGCTGGGATCTCCCGGCTCAGGCTCCACTTCGCGGACAATGCGACTTGGCGAAGCGCGTAAAGGCCGGATCGAGCAGTAGACCGTCGATCGTCTTGGTAACGAACTGGGTGTGCCCGGCCTCCGCCGACGCGGTGTTGGTCACCACGGTCGCCGTCACCGGCACCGCGAGCGGCGCGCTGCCCGCTGCGTCGACCGTATAGATGAGGTCGCTGCTCCAGGTCAGCTTCGTCCCGCCGTTCGATTTCAACGCCATCTGGTTGATCCGGGCCGAGACGGTGCAGGCGGGCGTGTCGCGCAGCGAGGCGCCGCCATGCCTGATCTCCTGGACGAAGGCGTTCTTGAGATAGTCGGCCAGCGGCTCGGACAGCGAGATCTGCTTGTTGAAGGTGTAGCCCGTCGTCTCGTACTGCGCCGGGCCGACGTTCGCCGGCGTCGCACGGACGAACTCTCCGACATGCAAGTCGAACGGCGTCTCGGCGAGCGAGGACGGCGTATAGGCGATGCTGACGGTGGCATCGCGCGCCTCCACACAGCCCGTCAGCAGCAACGGCAACGCCATCCACAGATATACGCTCCGCATTCTCACCCTTCCTTCGGACATGCCGATTCAAATGCCTTGGCGAAGCCGTCATCGCCGATCATCGCGTTGATATTCTTTGAAAACAGCACCGTGACCGATTCGGCACCGCCGGCCTTGGCGGCACGGAACAGCGTATCGCGGTCGCTCTCGTACAGGGCTTTTCCGTCGCCCGTGGCGAGACGGTAATGGACCGACAGCGTGTAATCCGCATCGAAGCCGAGATCGTCGATCTTCGCGGCGGTCACGGTACCGCTCAGCACGCAGCCACCGCCGGACTGGAGCGACACGCCCGAGGTCCGCAGTTCCTGTCGTATCGCATAGGCGATGA
>CAZZZX010000547.1:0-2562 GCA_964658585.1 uncultured Novosphingobium sp. | reverse complement strand
CCGGACAGGCCACGACCAGCGCAGCGCCGTGGTCCTGCGCCACCGGCGCGATCTTGGGCCGACCGTCGCGCGCGCGCTGGAAAGCTATGGCCCGAGCGACTTCGTGCTGCCACCGGCGGAACTGACCCCGGCGGTGCCCGAGGCCGAACCCACAGCGACGGTCGACGAGGCGCCTGCGGATGTGCCCGATCCGCTACCCGAGTCGCTGGTTGAAGCCGCACCGATCGAGGCGGAGGCCGAGCCTGCCGATCCTGTCGTGGCGGCCGAGCCTGAGGCCGATCTGGCGGCGTCAACGCCTGAAGTCGCGTCGATCGGGGAAATTCCGGTCGCCGCCGATCTCCCCGATGCGCCGCCGTTCTCCGTCGACTGGCGCGACGTGCTGGCGGCGCGCCCGGCTGTGCCGTCTGTCCCTGCGCCCGACGAGATACCCGTTGCGGAGGCACCGGTCGTCGCGGCGCCAGACGAGGCTGACGGTCAGGAAGAACCGGTCGCCGACATCGACAAGCCGCTGCCGCCCACCCAGCCCTTGCCGGACGACGATGACCGTTTCGTATCGCTCGCCAGCATCGCGCTCGGGCTGTCAATCCTCGCGAAGGGGCCGCCTGTCGACGTACCCGTCGCGGAACCGGAGGCGGAACCCGCGCCGCTGACCGCGACTGAACGAACCGAGGAAACAGCGGACTCCGCGCCCGAGTCCAAGCCGGGCGAGGCGGCGGATGCAGCACCCGAGCCTGCCGACGGCACGTTCCAGATCGCTGATATCGTCGCGCGGATCGATGCGTTTCAGCGGACCCGCGACGATCCGGACGGCATTCCGCTGGTGCAGCAGGATGCCGAGCCGGTCCCCATGCACGCGCCCGAGGCTTTCCGCTTCGAGACTGATGCGCGCGGGATCGTCCGCTGGGTTGCCGGGGTATCGCGTGCCGCGCTGATCGGGCTGCCGCTCGACGGGGCGGGGCAACTGCCCGGGGCGCAGGTGGATGGCGTGGCGACCGGCGCGTTCCGGCGGCGCGCGGGCTTTGCCAATGCGCGGCTGCTGGTCGACGGCCTGTCGGACGCGGCCGGGCAGTGGCGCATTTCCGGCGTTCCCGTATTCGACCGCGCGACCGGCCGCTTCACCGGCTATCGCGGCACCGGCCGCCGCCCGCGCGCCGACGAGCGCGCCGAGCCGGGCGACAACAGTCGTACGCCCGGCACCGATTCGGTGCGCCAGCTGGTCCATGAATTGCGCACGCCGACCACCGCGATCTTCGGTTTTGCCGAGATGATCGAGGGCGAGCTGCTTGGCCCGGTGCCGGCGCCCTACCGTGATTATGCCGGCACGATCCGCACCCAGGCGATAGGCCTGCTCGGCGCGATCGATGATCTGGATACTGCCGCGCGGCTCGATTCGAACGCGCTCGACCTGCGGATGGAACGCGTCGCGCTGGCGCCGCTCCTGACCACCATCGTCGACGATCTGCGCCCGCTGGCCGCGCTGCGCGCCACCCGGGTGACGATGTTCGTTGAGCCCGGTCTTGCGGTCCATGGCGATGCCCGAGCGGTGGAGCGGCTGGCGGCGCGGCTGCTCGCGACGATGCTGGCCGCGGGCAGCGCGGACGAGACGATCATGATCACCGCCGCAAGCGAGGGTGCAGAGACGATCGGCATCGCGGTCGATCGGCCCAAGGCGCTGGCGCGATACACGGGCGATACGTTGTTCTCGGTCGACAGCCAGGAGGCGGAGGGTGCCGAAGATGGCGGCGGGCCGCTGCTCGGCGCCGGGTTCGCGCTGCGACTGGTGCGCAACCTCGCCATCGAGCTGGGTGGCAGCCTGACGATCGGTGCGGATCGCTTGACTTTGCGGCTGCCCGCGGCCGTAAGTCGTGACGTGGGACAGGCTTCGACCAACTGAGCGGTGGCGGATGTGCGCCCCCTGATGCCGGCCGTGGTGCGTTACCGCGTGCCGGCGCCTGGCCCCGCGCAGATGGTCGGGTGGCCCGCCGATTTCGGCACGCGCGCGATCGTTTTTGTCGATACCGAGGAGGAGTTCGATTGGTCGCGGCCGCTCAGCCGCGATCAGCGCGCGACGACGGCGGTGGTGGCGCTGCCCGGGGCGCATGCGCGCTTCGCCGATCATGGCTGGCCGCTGACTTTCATGGTCGACCATCCCGTCGCAACCGATGCCCGCGCGGTGGCGACGATCGCACCCCTGCTCGCGGACGGGGCGAGTGCGGTCGGCGCGCAGCTCCACCCCTGGGTCAATCCGCCGTTCGACGAGGCGGTGACGCCCGCCAACAGCTTCCCCGGCAACCTGCCCGAAGCGTTGGAGGCGGCGAAGCTCGATGTGCTGACCGACGCGATCGAACAGGCCTTTGGGCAGCGGCCGATCGCCTATCGTGCGGGGCGCTATGGCATTGGCCCCAATACGCTGCGACTGCTGGTGGAGCGGGGCTATCGACTCGACACGTCGGTGCGCGCGCGGCACGATTACCGCGCTGAGGAGGGGCCGGATTTCACCGCGATCGGCAACGCCGCCTATTGGGCAAATGCCGCGGGCACGCTGGTCGAGCTGCCGCTGAC
>CAZZZX010000546.1:514-2563 GCA_964658585.1 uncultured Novosphingobium sp. | reverse complement strand
CTGACGACGACGCCGGCGAGCGCCGCCAGCAGCAAGGTCGCGGCGCCGAAGCACGCCGCCCGGAACAGGCCCTCGCCGCCCGGATTGCGGGTCGGCTCGCCGATCGAGACGCCCGGATTGTCTGCCGTCACGCTTGCCATGCCGCCCCGCTCGCGAAAGGGCGGGAGCGCGCCTGCGCCCCCGCCCCGCTTCCCTGGAGACCCCGCAACGCGGGGCCAAGCCTTACTTGTAGACGGGCTGACCGCCGGCCTTGATCGTCGTCGCCCACTGCTTGCGCATCAGGTTCTTGACCGGCAGCGGCAGCGGCACATAGTCGAGCGACGAGGCGGCGGCATCGCCGTTCCTGTACGCCCAGTCGAAGAACTTGAGCACCGCCGCGCCCTGCGCCGCGTCGGTCTGCTCCTTGTAGAGCAGGATGAAGGTCGCGCCCGTGATCGGCCACGCATTGGCGCCCGGCTGATCGAGCAGCAGCAGATAGTTGCCCGGTGCCGACGCCCATTTCGCACCCGCCGCGGCGGCGGCGAAGTTGGGCGCCTCGGGCGCCGGGAACTTGCCCGTCTTGTTCTGCACCAGCGCGAAGGTCGCGTGGTTCTGCTTGGCATAGGCGTATTCGACATAGCCGATCGAGCCGGTGGTCTGCTTGACGAACGCCGAGACGCCGTCATTGCCCTTGCCGCCCAGGCCGGTCGGCCAGTTGACCGAGTCCGACGCGCCGACCTTGGCGGCCCACGCCGGGCTCTTCATCGACAGGAACGAGGTGAACAGGAAGGAGGTGCCCGAACCGTCCGACCGGTGGACGACCGTGATCGGCATCGCCGGCAGCTTCACGCCGGGGTTGAGCTTGACGATGTTGGGGTCGTCCCAGCGCGTGACCTGGCCGTAGAAGATCGCGGCGAGCAGCGGACCGGTGAGCTTGAGCTGGCCGGCGGCGACGCCCGGCAGGTTCACGACGGGCACGATGCCGCCGACCACGGTCGGGAACTGGTAGAGACCCGCAGCGTCGAGGTCGGTGGGCTTGAGCGGCTTGTCCGACGCGCCGAAATCGACGGTCTTGGCCTTGATCTGCTTGATGCCGCCGCCCGACCCGATCGCCTGGTAGTTGAGGCCGACGCCGGTCTGCGCCTTGTAGGTCTCCGCCCATTTGGCATAGACGGGCGCGGGGAAGGTCGCGCCGGCGCCCGAGATGTCCGCCGCGAAACCGGCAGAGGCGATAAGCGTGGCAGCGCCCGCGGCCGCGACGAATGTCTTGAACATGATTGCGTGTCTCCGAACGCCAGGCAAGGACCCCTCCCGGCGCGACAGTCCCTAGGAAAGGCCTGTTACGGTGATGTGACATGCGCTGTGACGACCGCGCCGGAAGCGCTTGCCGGCGGCGTTGGTTGCGGCCGCCGCGCACGCGTGCGGCGAGCCGTTGAGGTTTGACGCCGGTCCGAAACCGTCTTCGCTGGCCCGGCCGGCATAGGCTAATTATATGAGGACGATGTGGAGCCGCCGGCTCCGGCTGGGGCGGGATGTAGCGAAGCGTGAGTGTGAAGGGGGGCCGTCGCGGATCGATCGCATCGGTCGAGAGGTTGGTGGCCGGGATCGGGCATGGCGGGCGGATCGTCATCGCCGCGCTGCTGCTCGCCGCCGCGATGTTCGGGCCGGGCGCTCCGGCCGGCGCGTCTGCGCCCGCGCCGCGGTACGCCGCCTTCATGATCGACGCCAATTCGCGCGAGGTGCTCTACACCAACGCCGCGGACGAGGCGCGCCACCCCGCCTCGCTCACCAAGATGATGACGCTGTATCTGGTGTTCGACGCGCTCGAGGCCGGCCGGCTCGGGATCGACGATCAGGTGCCGATTTCGGCCTATGCCGCCGCGCAGCCGCCGTCGCGGCTCGGGCTCAGGATCGGCCAGTCGCTCAGCGTCGACAACGCGATCTCGGTGACCGCGGTCAAGTCCGCCAACGACATCGCGGTCGCGCTCGCCGAGAAGGTCGGCGGCACCGTGCCCAACTTCGTCGCGATGATGAACGCCAAGGCGCAGCAGCTCGGGATGCGCAACACGC
>CAZZZX010000546.1:0-504 GCA_964658585.1 uncultured Novosphingobium sp. | reverse complement strand
TCGGGGCTGACCGACCCGGCCAACGTCACCACCGCGCGCGATCTCACGATCCTCGGGCTGGCGCTGATCCAGCGGCATCCGCGATATTACCGCTATTTCGGCGAACGCGACTTCGTCTGGAACCGCGCGACGCTCATCAATCACAACCATCTGCTCGGCAAGATGTACGGGATGGACGGGATCAAGACCGGCTACACCGTCGATTCGGGCTTCACGCTCGCGGCCTCGGCGGTGCGCGGCGATCGCCGGCTGATCGCGGTGGTGCTCGGCGAGCCGAGCCTGGTCGCGCGCAACCGCGACGCGCAGGCGCTGCTCGAGGCGGGCTTCTCGGTGCTCGACCGGCGCGAGCTCGGTCAGCAGGTGTCCGTCGCCTCGGTGCTGCCGACGCTCGATCACCCCGCGTTGCGGATCGAGCCCTATGTCGAACAGGGTTCGTCGGACGACGGCGCCGCCCCGCCGACCAACAAAGCGAAGACCGCGCCATACGCACCGCCAGAGAACTGG
>CAZZZX010000545.1:0-2565 GCA_964658585.1 uncultured Novosphingobium sp. | reverse complement strand
GATGATCGTGAAGCGCGTCGCTTCCGATCCGGTGCCCGCGGTGGTCGGCACCGCGACGATCGGCAGGCCGGCGCGATCGGTCGTCGCCGGCGCCTTCATCTCGGCGACGGGCCGGCGTTCGATCGCGAGCGCGGCGACCGCCTTGGCGGTGTCGATCGGGCTGCCGCCGCCGAATCCGATCACGCAATCATGGTCGCCCGCGTCGAGCGCGCGCAGCGCGGTCTCGACGACAGCGACCGTGGGATCGGACACGGTGTCGGCGAAGATCCGCGCCGCAACGCCCGCCTCGGCGAGCAGCGCGACCAGCCGGTCGACCATGCCGTTGCCGGCGAGGAACGCGTCGGTGACGACGAACGGGCGCGCCAGCCCGCATTGCGCCAGCACCGCGGGCAGTTCGGCAAGCGCGCCGCCGCCGACACGCACGATCCGCGGCAGCGCGATCGCGCTCATCGGCGATGCTCGCCCTTGACCCGGCGGATCGTGCGCGAGCTGGCGCGCATGACGATGCTCTCGGTGGTCATCACCCCGCCGCGCCGGTAGCGCACGCCTTCGAGCAGCGAGCCGTCGGTGACCCCGGTGGCGGCGAAGATCGCATCGCCCTTCACCAGATCGCCGAGCTTGTAGATGCGGTCGAGGTCGGTGACGCCCCATTTGGCGGCACGCGCACGCTCGTCGTCGTTGCGGAACAGCAGCCGGCCCTGGAACTGTCCGCCGACGCACGACAGCGCGGCGGCGGCGAGCACGCCTTCGGGCGCGCCGCCCGAGCCCATGTAGATGTCGATCGTGGTGTCGGGATCGGTGACCGCGATCACGCCGGCGACGTCGCCGTCGGGGATCAGATGGACGCCGCAGCCGATCGCGCGCAGCTCGGCGATCAGCTTCTCGTGGCGCGGCCGGTCGAGCACCATGACGACGATCTCGTGCGGATCGACGCCCTTGGCCTCGGCGAGCGCATGGACATTCTCGCTCGCCGAGCGTTCGAGCGAGACCAGACCCTCCGCATAGCCCGGCCCGATCGCCAGCTTGTCCATATAGACGTCGGGGGCGTTGAGCAGGCAGCCCTGCTCGGCGATGGCGAGTACGGCGAGGCTGTTGGGCCCGGCCTTGGCGCAGATCGTCGTGCCCTCCAGCGGATCGAGCGCGATGTCGATCTTCGGCCCGGTGCCCTTGCCGACCTTCTCGCCGATATACAGCATCGGCGCCTCGTCGCGCTCGCCCTCGCCGATCACGACGGTGCCGTCGAACTCGAGTTCGTTGAACGCACGGCGCATCGCCTCGACTGCGGCGGCGTCGGCCGCCTTCTCGTCGCCGCGGCCGACCAGCCTGGACGCGGCGATTGCCGCCGCTTCGGTCACGCGCACCATTTCGAGCACGAGAACGCGGTCGAGGACGTGACTCGCGGCAATCGGACTGGTCGACATGAAGGCTCCCCTGGGACTTTGCGCGGACCGTTAGGCACGCGATGTGACGATGTCGAGAAGCGCGCGACGGTACGTCCTGGATCGGGGCCAGGCGGGGAACCAGCGCACCGCTCGCGAAGCGCAGCTTCGAGCCCGTCGAGATGCGTCCGTCGAGACGTTGCCGCTCGCAGCGCACGGATGGCCGGAGGGATCGGCGCTCACACGTCGAGGATGTGCATCATCATCGGTCGGCCGATCAGGCTCGTCGAGCCTTCGAGCCGGGTCAGCGCGTCCGCGACGCAGCGCTCCGGCCCCTCGTGCGTCACCATCGCGACCAGCACGCCGCCATCGGGCGTGGTGCCGCGCTGGATGAGGCTCTCGATCGAGACGTTGGCGTCGCGCATCGCGGCGGCGATCTCGGCGAGCACGCCGGGCCGGTCCGCGACCGAGAAGCGCAGATAGGCGCGGCCGCGGCGGCTGCCCGGCGCCGCGGCGGGCATCGCGGCGAGGCTCGCCACCGGCATCGCGAAGGCGGGCCCGACCTCGCCGCGCGCGACGTCGATCAGGTCGGCGACCACCGCGGACGCGGTCGGGCCTTCGCCCGCGCCGC
The DNA here is from genome assembly GCA_964658585.1 of uncultured Novosphingobium sp. Lineage (GTDB taxonomy): Bacteria > Pseudomonadota > Alphaproteobacteria > Sphingomonadales > Sphingomonadaceae > Solisphingomonas. The sequence goes on along the minus strand of CAZZZX010000545.1, from coordinate 555 downwards.
GCCCCTGGAAGAACAGCCGGCCGACGAAATTGCCCTCGGCGACGACCGCGTTCAGCGATCCGGTGACGTGTGCGAGCGGATGGTCGAGCGGGACCAGGCAGGGATGGACGCGCTGGAGCAGCCCGGCGCCGGTCGCGCCTTCGGGTTGCGCCTCGGCGAGCCCGACCAGCCGCACGCGATAGCCGAGCGCGCGCGCCTGCGCGATGTCCGCGGCGATGACGTGGCGGATGCCCTCGGTGCCGACGCCCGCGAAGTCGAGGCGGGTGCCGAAGGCGAGGCTCGCGAGGATCGACAATTTGTGCGCGGCGTCGACGCCGTCGATGTCGAAGGACGGATCGGCCTCGGCATAGCCGAGCCGCTGCGCCTCGCCGAGCACCTCGGCGAAGTCGCGCGCTTCGGACTCCATCGTGCTGAGGATATAGTTGCAGGTGCCGTTGAGGATTCCGTAGACGCGCCCGATCACGTTGGCGGCGGCGCCCTCGCGCAGACCCTTGATGACCGGGATGCCGCCCGCGACCGCGGCCTCGTACTTGAGCGCGACACCCGCCGCTTCGG
>CAZZZX010000544.1:0-2567 GCA_964658585.1 uncultured Novosphingobium sp. | reverse complement strand
CCAGAGCCGGTGCGATGAGGCGTCTCGCCCCCTTCGCCGCGATCGCACTGCTCGCCGGGTGCGACCGCGCGCCGTCGTCCGGACCGATCGAGGTCAGCGTGATCGGCCCGGCGCTGACCGGCGCGAACGCGGCCGAGCGCGATCCCGGCGCCGCACCGGCGGCGGCGCTGATCGGCGCGACCCGACAGGGCCTGCTGCGCTTCGACGCCGCCGGGCAGGTCGGGCCGGGGCTGGCGCGACGCTGGATCGTCAGCGACAATGGCCGCAGCCTGATCTTCCGGCTCGGCGACGACGATCCCGGCGCGGGCATCGTCGCGCGCCGGCTGCGCGCCGCGATCGCGCCGGCCAGCGTCAATCCGCTCAAGCCTCTGCTCGGCGCGATCGGGCATGTCGATGCGGTGACCCCGCAGGTCGTCGATATCGAGCTCGGCGCGCCACGGCCCAACATCCTCGCGCTGTTCGCGCAGCCCGAACTAGCGATGCCGCGCGCGACGCGCACGATGGGCGGACCGTTCGATCTGGTGCGCTTCGCCGGCGGCATCGCGACGCTGCGGCTGCGCGCCGATCCCGCGTACGATCCCGACGAGGCGCCGCCCGTGCCGCTCGTCGTGCATCTGCGCGGCGAGGCGGCGGGACGCGCGGTCGCGCGCTTCACGGGCGGGCACGCCGCGCTGGTGACCGGCGGCGGCTTCGCCGATCTCGCGGTGGCGCGCGCCGCAGGCGTGCCGCGCGACACGCTGCGCTTCGATCCCGCGCCGGGTCTGTTCGGGCTGATGATCGCTGCGGCGCAGACCGGGTTCACCGCCGACCCCGCGCGCCGCGCGGCGCTGGCGATGGCGATCGACCGGGATCGCATCGCACGCGCGCTCGCCGTCCCGGGCTGGACGCCGGCGACCGGCATCGTGCCATCGGGCATGCCCGAGATCGATCAGCCCGCGCGGCCCGACTGGTCGGCGATCCCGCTCGCCGACCGCCAGTCACGCGCCCGCGCGGTGGTCGCGGCGTGGCAGGCGGCGGGCAACGTGACGGCGCCGCTCCGCGTGGCGATGCCGCCCGGACCGGGGGCGCGGCAGCTGTTCGCGCTGATCGCCGCCGACTGGCGGGCGATCGGCGTGCCCGCGGTCGCGGTCGGGATTGACGCGGCAGCCGATCTGCGGCTGGTCGATCGCGTCGCCCCGGCCGACACCGCGGCCTTCTACCTGCGCAGCTTCGCCTGCGCGTTCGACGTGCCGTGCACCGCGCCGGGCGACCGCGTGCTGATCGCCGCGCGCACCACGCCGAGCCTCGCCGAGCGCAGCGTGCTGTTGACGCAGGCCGATGCGCTGATCGCGGCGGCGGTGCCCTATGTGGCGCTCGGCAGTCCGGTCCGCTGGTCGCTGGTGGCACCGTCGCTCGACGGCTATCGCGACACGCCGCGCGCGATCCATCCGCTCGATGAACTTCGGACCGTCGCCGTGCGCTGATGCCGGGTATCGCGAAAGGATAGCGCCTCATGCCCGCGTTCGACGACTTTCCCGGCATCAGCCGCGATCCCGCCGCGATCCGCCAGCGGATCGAATATGCCGAGCATCTGCTCGAGGGGCTGGTCAAGGTGCCGATCCTCAACCGCACGATCGGGCTCGACGTGCTGCTCGATCTGGTGCCCGGCATCGGCCCGGTCGCGGCGACCGCGATGGGCGGCTGGATCGTGTGGGAGGCGCGCAATCTCGGCATGTCGAAATGGCAGCTGAGCCGCATGGCGGGCAATGTCGGGTTCGATCTGCTGCTCTCGGCGATCCCGTGGATCGGCGCGATCCCCGATTTCTTCTTCCGCTCGAACAGCCTGAATCTGAAGATGATCCGCCGGCATCTGGATCGCCACCATCCGTCGCTGGCGACGGTGGAGGGGGTGGTGCGGCGGTAGGCGGATCCGTTCAGTCCATCCAGTCGTCCTCGCCGCCGATCGGGTCGCCGGGCGGGATCGTGCTGGTACGCGGGCTTTCGGCGACGAGCTTGTCGAGCTCGCGCGGATCGTCGAGCCGGCGTGCGAGATCGTTCGCCCAGCCGGCCTCGTCGCCGCGGCGGCGGGCGAGCGTGCCGGCGAGGACGTGCAGCCGCGCCGACAGCGCCGCCGCGACCTCCGGGCTGGTCCCCGGCCGATGCGCGACCTGCGCGAGCGTGACGATGGTGCGGTAGGCGATCCGCCGCTGGAGCGTATCGGTCCGCTCGGGCAGCGTCGCGGCCACCAGCCGGTCGAGCAGCTCGTCGAGCCCGAGCGTGCCGGGATCGGCGACATGCTGGACGACGACGCGCTGCAGCCGGCCGGGTGCGAGCAGCGCATTGAGAGTCACCTCGGCGGCGACGTCGGCGGCGACCAGCGGATCGAACACCGGTCCGCCCGCGGTGGCGAACAGTTCGATATCGTACTGGCGATTGTCGCTGCCGTTGCGCGCCGAGGAGAGCAGGGGCAGCAGCGTGGCCGGCACGCGGAGCTGGTCGGGCTCCAGCGTCGCGAGCAGGGCGGCGAGCGCGGCGCGCTGGCGATCGGCGGGGACGGGCGGTGCGGCCTCATGGCCGCCGCCCGCCAC